>JAQBTG010000021.1 GCA_027624955.1 Pseudomonadota bacterium | reverse complement strand
TGTGGTATGGCGCAGGAGGGATAGAAAATTGTCATTTATTAACAGTGATTTATTTTACTATTAGGCGGACATATCCTCCGCAACGGTTCTGCCGCCGGCCGATAAGCTGACGATCTTGAGGACACTGGCCAGGACGACGACGGCGACAACGCCCGCACCGACGAGAGCATAGGTTTGCCAACCTATTCTCACAAATAGCGATCCGCCGTCGTGCACCGCGTCGTGATCAAACGCGACGAACAGCAAGACAAAAAGAAAAGTCATGACGACTAAGGCGAGAACGGCGAGAGCGAATAAGAAGACCAGCAAAACCGTTTTTCTCCGGGCGCGGTCTTGGGCTTCGAAGAAGTTCATGGCGGGTTCAGCTCGCCGCCTTGGCTGGGAGGACCAAGGGCATCGGACAATCGAGGACCCCCGAAAACGCGCGCAGCAATTTTAATTCGACGGGCAATATTATCTGGTCGTTTAGGACACTAGCGGCGCAGGCCTTCAATAGGCGCGGTTTGTCCTCGGGCGCCAGTCGGGTGAGTCTGTCCAGGGCGCGATCCAAAGCCGCCAGACTAATTTGATTCTTCTCCACCAGACTAATTTCACTATTGCTTAATTTTTCCGATGCCGCGGTGAATGCTTCTTCGATGTCTACTCGAGCTTGATGACCGGCATGGGCCAACGCGGAGAGAATTAGTGCGACTTCCTTGCAGTATCGGTCGAGACGATAGGTCGGTGATTTGCGGCGCATCGGTCCAGAGAAATGTTCCTCCAAATGACTAAACAGAATCTTCCGCAATACCCATTCAAGCATGTCGACTTCTGCATCAGTTTCAATCAGCGCGGTTAGGTTTTTCCGAAACACTCGATACTGATCTACGGACAACTGCTTCAGGCCTGGGACAGCCATTATGATTAATGTTGATCGATATGTGATATCCAGTCCGGCCATTTCCGCCATGAAGGTACGCGTTAAGGCGACAACGTCCGGCTCAGCGTGCTCTGTCAAATGCGTAAATTGCCGCTCGCGTATCAAACGATCCGAATCCAGCATCAGTGAATAAATCACAGCGGGGGCACCGTAGGATTCGCCGGCAGCGTTCACAACGCTCACGGGCAGCGCATCTATAAGATTTCTGGCGTGCTCAATCGTATCCTGTCGCGGATTGCCAATTTGATCGATTGCCAGTGCAAAATCCTCCATCGTGGCGCTGGCGACGATCGTGGCGGTTTTTTTTACGCGGCCGCCTCGCGCGCCGTACATTCTCTCAATGCCTTTTTTCTCCCCCGACCGGGATTCGGAAATATCGATCTTGAAGAATTTGCCGCCCCAGCCAGGATCGATGCGTCGGATGCGCGCACTCAACGACGGATGCGTGGCGAATAATGATTGCAATATTCCGGAGACGCCCTGGGCAAATAAGCTATGGCTGATTTCGGCGGCGGCTGGAGTTTTAATTTTCGACCCTGCGCCTAGCCCACCGATTTTTTTCAACGCGCCGGCGATCCCGTCCGGATTGCGGGTATACTGAACCGCAGCGGCGTCCGCCAGAAATTCCCGCTGCCGGCTTACTGCGGCTTTGATGAGTCCACCGAAAAATGAACCGGCAAACCCGATGGCCATCAACACCCAGCCGGGTATCCACAATCTCCAATCGCCGCGCGACTTCCGCCGACGGCCATATGCGACACAACGCCCTATTTGCCCGATTATTAATATCCCGTGCAGAATGCCGGTCAGGCGAATATTGAGGCGCATATCGCCGTTGAAAATATGACTGAACTCATGGGCGATGACGCCCTGCAACTGATCTCGGTCGAGATGATCTATGGTCCCGCGGGTTACCCCGATAACGGCATCGCGGGGCGAAAAACCAGCCGCAAACGCGTTGATCCCGCGCTCCTCCGTGAGCACATAAACCGGCGGCGCCGGCGTGCCGGAAGCGACAGCCATTTCCGCCACCACGTTCAACAATCTACGCTGTTTTAGATTGCGCGTATTTTGTGCGATCAGTTTTGCGCCGAGCGATTCCGCGACGATTTTACCGCCGGCCGATAGTTGAGACATCTTGGACCAACTGCCATGACTTATGACAGCGACGACACCTATCCCTATAACGCCAAATACAGGCCAATTTACGACCTCGGGTCCTGGTCCAAGAATTTCATGAAGTTTACCTGCCCGAATAAGGTAAGCCACCCAGAAAACAAAGTTCGTCACCAAGGCCATGATGACCACTGCCAAGCCAAACAAGAAGACAAGCAGCGCTGTTTTTTTGCGCGCGCGGTGCTGGGCTTCGAAGAAGTTCATGCAAGCTTCCCGAGCTGAGCGCCTCTAGAAAGAAACCTTCGGCGCGTCTTGGATAGCCTCACTGTCCTCAAATTCCAGGAAGATGGCGTCCTGAGTATGTCCGAACCAAGCCGCGAAAAGCATCGGCGGAAAACTTTGTTTGTAGTTGTTGTAGGCCAACACCTGATCGTTCAAGGCCTGACGGGCGAAGGAAACTTTGTTTTCAGTACTGGTCAGTTCCTCGGACAATTGCATCATGTTTTGATTGGCCTTTAGGTCCGGATAGGCCTCCATCACAACGTTCAATCCGCTCAGAGCGCCGGCCAATTTTCCTTCCGCGCCGATCAAATCTTTTATCAATCCAGCGCTGCTCGGGTTGGCGGCGGCCTTGGACAACATATCCGCCGCAGCATTGCGCGCCGCGACCACCGCCTCCAGAGTTTCACGCTCATGGGTGATATAGCCTTTGGCGATCTCGACGAGGTTCGGGATCAGATCGTAACGCCGTTTTAATTGCACTTCGATCTGGGCGAACGCGTTGTTGATGCGATTTCTCAGCGAAATCAACCTGTTAAAAATCGCGATCACCCACAGAACGATCAACGCGGCAACGATCAAAATTATTATTATTGCGATTGTCATGTTCCCCGCCCTCTTTACATGAGCCCCAAGGTTACGATCTTACCGCGAAAAAAATCGAGGTACCAGCGGTTGTAGATCACCAACAAAACTAACCTGGAGAAATTTTTGCAACTCGCCTAACACGCGCTTTTTGCCCAGCGAGTATGAAGAACCCGTGGGTCAAGCACCGCGTAGCGCTGTCGGCCCATATTAATTTTAATCCAATTAACGGCCGCTCGCAGATAAAGTTGGCGAACTCTGCCCAAGCGCTTACATAATGGCGGCATGATCCGTTATTTCTCAGCCCGCCCGACAGCGCGCCTGTTTGTTCCGATAGTGCCTATACTGCTGTGGGCGCTGCTGGCTTGGGCGCCGCTCCATGCCGAGGAATCGACGGAGTTTGAGGGCGCCATCCCGGCGGTGCTCAATGCCGATGAGGCGAGCTGGTTGCAGCGCGCCGAGGATTATTTCAATTCGATCGATTCGATACGTGCCGTGTTTTTTCAAACATCGTCGGAAGGCGGCACGGCCGAAGGGGTTTTTTATCTCAGCCGGCCGGGGCGGCTGCGCGTTGAGTATTTGCCGCCGACACCGGTGTTGATCGTGGGCGACGGGCTGTTGCTGCATTTTCACGATACCGAGCTTGGCCAGGTAAACGACTGGCCGATTTTCGATACGCCGCTTGGCGCGCTTAGTTCCGACGAGGTCAAGTTCAATGACGATCTGATCGTTACCGAATTCCGCCGGCGCTCGGGCGCGCTCGCCATCACGCTGGTTAAGCGCGAGGACCCCGGCCTTGGCAGCCTCACGCTTTTTTTTAGTGAAGCGCCGATGGAGCTTAAGCAGTGGAAGGTGATCGACGCGCAAGGGTTGGTGACGACCGTGGCGTTGCTCGACGCCGAGACCAATATCGTGCTCGACAATAGGCTGTTCGTGTTTGACGATCCGCGTGAAGCGCGCCAGGACCGTTGAACGGCGGCGGAGCGGGCGATGACTGACGAAGCGCCGACACCTTTGATCGCGCTTTCGGCCTGCGTGCGCGAGATCGGCATTCACCCGTTCCATGTGGTTGGCGAAAAATACATCACCGCCGTGCGCGACGGCGCGGGCGGCTTTCCGTTGCTGCTTCCGTCGCTCGGCGAGGCCAGTGGGCCTGACGAGATATTGGCGCATGTCGACGGCCTGCTGTTTACCGGCAGCCCGTCCAATGTCGAGCCGCATATTTATGGCGGCCCACCCAGCGCCGATGGCACCCTGCATGATGCCCAGCGCGATGGCGCCACCCTGCCGCTTATTCGGGCGGCGGTGGCAGCGGGGGTGCCGGTGCTGGCGATCTGCCGGGGCTGTCAGGAGTTTAACGTGGCGCTCGGCGGCAGCTTGCATCAGGCGGTGCACGAGGTTGCCGGGCGGCTCGACCACCGCGAAGACAAAAGCCTGGCGCGCGAGGCGCAATATGCGCCGGTGCATGGCCTCGATATTGTCGCCGGCGGAATTCTCGCCGAGCTGTGGCCAGACAAAGACGTTGCGGTCAATTCGTTGCACGCCCAGGGGGTCGACCGCCCGGCGCCCGGATTGCGCGTCGAGGCGAGGGCGCCTGACGGCCAGATTGAAGCGCTGAGCGGCACAGAGGCGGCGGGGTTTTGCCTCGGCATTCAATGGCATCCAGAATGGAAAGTGCGCGACAACGCGTTCTCCCTGGCGATATTTACGGCCTTCGGCGATGCCGCCCGGGAGCGCGCCCGGGAGCGCGCGAAGAATTAACCAGTTATTAACCTGACGCAGCACTGAATGTATTTTGATATGCGTATAACGCATGTCAGGCGTGCCATCCTGTGTGTTGTGAGATTTCCTAAAAACGCCATATTGAGTTTTAGACGCTGGTTATGTGGAACTGAAAGTTGGTTTGCATTGCTGGCGAGACGGCCGGCGAAACAATGCCGGAAAGCTCAAACAACCCGTATTCAGGAGATACACCGATGTTTGCCGATACCTTGATCTCAACCTTTCGCGGCTGGCAGAACCGCAGCCGCGTTAACCATGAACTCAGCGCCATGAGCGATCGTCAGCTCGCCGATATCGGCATTTCACGCAATGATATCGACGCAGTGGTCAGTGGCCGCCTTGTGCGCCGCGGCAGTCATCCGACGCGTTCGTAACGCGCCCGGTGCGGTGCGGGCTGGATCTTCACGTTTTTTTGAATTGTCCGTGCCCACCACCGACGCCACATCCTAATCAACGGTCAGTCCGTATCGGATTTCGTCCATCCCCCCCCGGGGCCTGACCAACGGCCCTTCGGACACAGATACGGACCCCTACCCTACTCAGGGTCCCCCACAACTGGCGGATCGGCGCAAGCCGATCCGTCTTTTCTTTGCCGTCATTTCATCATCTGCTCATCCGTGAAATACTCGCGCCGTTCGGTCTGCGAGTGGCGTGGCCCGAAGCAATAATCATAAGCGGAGGGGGCGTATGTCCTATCGTTTGGGCGTCGATGTCGGAGGGACTTTCACCGACCTTTTGCTGATCAACGAAGCAGACTCTTCGTTCCACATCGCCAAAGTCCCGTCGACCCCCGACGATCCTTCGATCGGCGTGTTGAACGGCACCGACCGGGTGTGCGAGCTGGCCGGCATCGAGCCAACCGAAATCGACCAGGTGATGCATGGCAGCACGATCGCCACCAATGCCATTCTCACCGGCCAAGGCGCGCGCGTTGGCCTGGTGACGACTCAGGGCTACCGCCATATTCTGCAAATCGCCCGATCCTTTGTTCCCGGCGGCCTCGGCGCCTGGGTGATCTTCAACAAGACCCCGCCTCTGGCGCCCCTCAGGCTTACAATCGAAGCGAATGAGCGCATCGGCGCCAAGGGCGAGATTGTCCATCCGCTGGACGAAGCGGCGTTGCGCGACTCGCTCCGGCGCCTCAAACGGCGCGGTATCGAGGCCCTCACCATCTCGTTGTTTAACTCGTATACCAACGATGTCCATGAGCGTGCGGCGGGGCAGATTGCCGCGGAGGAATTGCCCGGCGTGCCGGTATCGCTGTCGTGCGACGTGATTCCGGAGATGCAGGAATATGAGCGCGCCATCACCACAGTGTGCAATTCCTATGTGCGCCCGATCGTCTCAAAATATGTGCGCAATTTGAGCGACGAGTTGAAGCGCCGTTCGCGCAAAGTGAAACTCCATTTGCTGCGCTCCGACGGCGGCCTCACCACGCCGGCCGGCGCCGAGACCGTACCGGTTAACCTGCTCATGAGCGGCCCGGCCGGTGGCGTCGCCGGGGCATTGTGGATTGCTCGCCAGGCCGGCTTCGATAATTTACTCACCTTCGACATGGGCGGCACATCCACTGATGTCTGCCTGATCCAGGGCGGCGTCGCGCAGACCCGGCGCGACACCACGGTCGGCGATTTGACGGTGCGCGCATCGTCCCTCGACGTGCGCTCGGTCGGGGCTGGCGGCGGCTCGATAGCCCATGTGCCCGAGCTGACCAAGGCGCTCCGCGTCGGCCCGGAAAGCGCTGGCGCCGATCCCGGCCCGGCCGCCTACGCCAAGGGCGGCGTGCAACCAACCGTCACAGACGCCAATGTCGTGCTGGGTTATTTGCCGGCCTCGTCACGCCTCGGCGGCGACATGGAAATCGACCGCGCCAAGGCGGAAGCAGCGATTGGCCACATCGCCGACGCGCTCGGTTTTTCCACCGAGCGCGCCGCCCAGGGAATTTACGATATCGTCAACGAACACATGATCGGTGCGCTCAGGCTGGTGTCGGTGCAGAAGGGCAATGATCCGCGCGACTTTGCGCTCATGGCATTCGGCGGCGCCGGGCCGCTGCATGGCAACGCGCTGGCTCGCATTTTGAATTGCTGGCCGGTGATTGTGCCACCCGGGCCGGGGGTGCTGTGCGCCTACGGCGACGCCACGACGCGCTCGCGGGATGAAGCCTCGCGCAGCTTGATGCGGCGCTTTTCCGAAACCAGCGCCGACGAGGTCGGCGATATATTTGCCGAACTTACCGCCGCCGCGTCGCGCACGCTGGACGGCGAGGGAATTTCCGAATCCGAACGCAGCAACAGCTACGAGGTCGATGTGCGCTATTCCGGCCAGATCCTGTCGCTGCCGGTGCCGGTCGATATCGACGCGTTCCGCGAACATGGCCTCAACGCGATTGCCGAGACTTTCGACAGCCTGCACGAGAAGCTCTACACCTTCGCGATTGAAACCGAACATGAGCTCATTAATCTCCGCGCCATCGTGCAGGGGCGCGAGACCCTAGCCTATGCCGAGCGCATCAAAGACGGCAGCGCCGATGCCAGCGCCGCCAAATATTCGGAGGAGAATATCTTCGCCGATGGCGAATGGCAGCAGGCTGCCGTGTACCGCCGCGATCTTCTGAAATGCGGCAATGTCCTTGTCGGCCCAGCGATCGTCACGCAATTGGATTCAACCACACTGATCTTGCCCGGCCATAACGGCGAGATCGACAGGTTCGGCAATATTTTGATCCGCCCGATCGGGCCGAGTTGAGGGAGCGACCACATGCCCGCGACAATCATAGAGACCAATCAAACCCCGTTTCAGACCGTCGATGTTGATCCCGTCGATCTTGATATCATCGAAAATGCGCTCAGAAGTGCGCGGTTTGAGATGGACGCAGTACTGTTCCGCACCGCCATGTCTCCGGGCATCCGCGAACAGCATGATGAGTTTCCGCTTATCGCCAACCGTGACGGCAAGATGGTCGTCGGCCAGTACGGCGCTTTTATCCATACGTTTTTGCAAGTCTATGAAGGAGAAATAGAGGAAGGCGATATCTTCCTGACCAATGACCCTTATTCCTGTGACGGTGCGATCAGCCACACGCCGGATTGGCTGGTCCTGCTGCCGGTCTTCAAGCAAGGCCGCGTCATCGGCTGGGCCTCGATGTTCGGCCATATGACCGATAATGGCGGGCGCGTTCCGGGCAGCATACCAACCGACGCGCAGCAGATTTTCGAGGAAGGGATCATAATTCCGCCGTTGAAGCTCTACCAAAAGGGCGTTCTGCAAAGCGACATTCTCAAGCTCATCCTGCACAATTGTCGCATGCCAGAATGGAACCGCAGCGATCTGCACTCGTTGATCGCGGGCTGCCGCCTGGCAGCCAATCGGGTGAGCGAATTGTCCAGCCGCTTTGGCGACGATGTCTATTACTCGGCTCTGAATGAACTGCTAGAGCGCACCCGGCGCGCAGTGCGCGATCTGATCATCGCCAATGTTCCAGAGGAGAAACAATATTTCGAGGATTGGGTGTGCGACGACGGCTTGGGCATGGGCCCTTACCGCATTGCGTGCTCCATGTGGCGCGAAGGCGAAAAGCTGATGATGGATTTCACCGGGACCGACCCGCAATCCGCCGGCCACATTAACTTCTACTGCAATGAAGAAATGACCAAAATGTATTGCGGCGTATTTATGATTTATCTCGCCGATCCGCAAATATTGTTCAATGACGGCTTTTACGATGTGATGGATATCAAAATACCTAAGGGCTCCCTGCTTCTGCCGCAAAAGCCGGCGGCACTTTCGGGCCGCACACATGCGCTTGCCCGGGTGTGTGATGTGCTGAACGGCCTGTTCGGCCAAGGCAATCCGGACTACCTCTGCGCCGCAGGCTTCTCCGCTAGTCCGCATTTTTTCTTTTCCGGCCACAATGAATATGGCGAGTGGTTTCAGCAATATCAGATCGGCTTCGGCGGTATCGCCGGCAAGCCGTCAGGCGATGGCGCCGACGGCCACGCGATGTTTCCGGATTTCATGAATGTGCCGAATGAATTTGTCGAGGCGATGTATCCGCTCAGAATCGAGATATACGCGGCGATACCCGACACCGGCGGCGCCGGATTGCACCGCGGCGGCAACGGCATCCACACCGGCTACCGCTTTTTGCGCGAGGGCCAAGTATCGATCCATGACGATCGCTGGCTGACTCACCCGTGGGGCGTCAAGGGCGGCCTGCCGGGTGCGCGCAGCTCCAAAATTCTTGAGCGCGCCGACGGCACGCGCACGGTGCTGCCGGCCAAAGTAGACCGCGTCAAAGTGGTGCCGGGCGATATTTTGCATTTCCGCACCTGGGGCGGCGGCGGCTGGGGTGACCCCTTCGCGCGGCCGCCAGAAATTGTTCTGGAGGAAGTGGAAGGTGGGCTGGCGACGATTGAAGGGGCGACGCGCTATGGCATCGTCATCGTCGAAGCAGACGGTGATTTCAGCATCGATGCGGACGCCACCGCAGCACTCCGCAAAAAAATGATCGCGGCGCGCGGCGACGATATTCCGCTATTCGACAAAGGCGGCACATTGTCCGAGCTGATCGCGCGCTGCGAGGAAGACACCGGGCTCGCCCCGCCGTCGCCACCGGTGTTTCCGAGCTGGGTGCAAAGGGACCAAGCGGCAGAGTAGATGCGCGACCGTCACAGGTGACAGAAAAAGAAAGATCAAAACACCATGCGTATCTGTACTTGGAATGTGAATTCCGTCCGTATCCATACCGAGCATATCGAACGCCTGCTCAGCGAACAGCAGCCCGACCTTCTCTGCCTGCAGGAAATCAAGGTGGTGAACGAATTGTTCCCGCCGGGGCTGGGCGAAGCGCTCGGCTATCAGCATCAATTGATCCACGGGCAAAAGGCCTATCACGGCGTCGCCATTCTCTCGCGCCTGCCGTTCACACACAGCGAGACACGCCACTGGTGCGGCAAGGAGGATGCGCGCCATGCCTGGGTGACGGTGAAAGCCGAAGACGGTAAAAAGCTTGAGCTGCATAATTTTTACGTGCCCGCCGGCGGCGATGTACCGGACCCGGAGGAAAACGAAAAATTTGCCCACAAGTTGCAATTTCTTGACGAGATGGCAGCGTGGTTCACGGAACGGCGCAAGAAATCAAATCGCTTCGTGCTGGTCGGCGATCTCAATGTGGCGCCGCTCGAAAACGATGTGTGGTCGCACAAGCAGCTGTTGAAAGTGGTCAGCCACACGCCGGTCGAAGTGGCGGCGATGGCGCGGGTCTATGACTCGCATGACTGGGTCGATGCGATCCGCCACTTTGTGCCCGAGGACGAGCAGATTTTTTCGTGGTGGAGCTACCGCGCGCGCGATTGGGAACTGTCGAACCGCGGCCGGCGGCTCGACCATATCTGGGTGACGCCGGCGCTGAAGGACAGCCTTGCCGCAGTGGCGGTGATCAAAGAAGTACGTGGCTGGACCAAGCCGTCCGACCACGCGCCGGTTATTGTCGATTTAAATTTATGATCGCTTAGTGAATATCGCCGGCCTCGGCGAACGCCTTCTCGATCATATCGACGGAAAAATTGCCGCTCTTGCAGGCGTCCAGCACCGGTTTTTCACGCCGCATGCAGAGCGCCGCGGCTTCGGGCACCTGGCGCGCTACGTCATGCGGGATGATGACCGCGCCGTGACGATCCGCATGGATCAGATCGCCCGAGCGTGTGACCATGCCATGGACATTCACTTCGCCGCCGCAATCGACCAGATGCACAAAGGCGTGGCTCGGGCTGACCGAACCGGAGAGCAGCTGAAAACCTTCGGCGATCATGTCGAGATCGCGCACCGAGCCGGAGGTGACGACGCCGAGCGAACCCAGCGCCTTGTGCACATTGGTATGCACTTCTCCCCACCACGAACCGAAACCGGGCGGCGTGTCGATATCCTCGATCACCATCACGGTGGGACCGGCGCCCGCTTCGATATAGCGATAATAGGCCAGGCGCGCCGCGGTCTGATCCTGATTGTCGGCCGAAGGCGATGCCGCCGCGCGCACCCGCGCAGTGCGGGCATAGCCAACCATTGGCGGCAATTCGGGAAAGGCGCAATGCAGATGGCTCACGGTGAAGCCGACCGCGCGCCGTTCCGGCGAAACAATTTCCAACGCGTTGCAGATTGTGGGAGTGTCGATCTCGCTCAGCAGCGATAATTCCTGTTCGTTCAGCGGTGTATCGGTCATCAGCGGTGTATCGATCAATGGACTGGCCTTTCTGGTTCACGCATGTGATCGCAACGGGATATATAACGCGCCCTGAAGGGCAAGGACAGGAAGCGTGGCAAAAAAGCTAAGAATGGGCGTCGCCGGCGTTGGCCATTTCGGCAAGTTTCACGCCGCCAAGATCGCCGCCTCACCGGCCGCCGATCTGGTGGCGGTGGCCGATAGCAACGGCGAGCAGGCGCGCGAAGTGGCGGCGCTGTACGGCATTCCCGGCTTTGACGACCCGCGCGACATGCTCGGACAACTCGATGCCGTGACAGTAGCCGTGCCGACACGGGCGCATTTCGAGGTGGCACAGGGCTTTCTCGAAGCCGGCGTGCATGTGCTGCTGGAAAAACCGATCGCCGACAATCTTGATGACGCTCGACGCCTGATCGCGCTGGCGCATGAAAAAAACCTGGTGTTACAAATCGGCCATCTGCCGCGCTTCTCCGGCGCGGCGCAATTTCTTCACCGCCGCCTCAACAACCCGCTGTTCATTGAGAGCCTTCGCATCGCACCGTTCAAGCCGCGCGGCACCGATGTCAGCGTGATCCTCGATCTGATGATCCACGATCTCGATTTCATCCTATCGCTGGTGCAGGCCCCGATCGCGTCGATCGACGCCGCCGGCGCGCCGGTGTTTTCTGATTCGGAAGATATCGCCAACGCCCGGGTTAAATTCGCCAACGGCTGTATCGCCAACATTACCGCGAGCCGCATCAGTCTGAAGACCGAGCGCCAGATGCGCATCTTCCAATCGGACGCCTACATCGCCGTTGATTTCGACAAGCGCAAGACGCGCATCGTTGCTAAGAAAAGCGCCGGGCCGGTCGCCGGCTTTTCTGACATCGATGTGGAAGAGCAGAGCTATGAGGAAGTGGACGAGCTTGAGCGCGAGGTCGAAGCCTTCATCGCCGCGGTGCGCGACGGCACGGCGCCGGTGGTGAGTGGCGAGGATGGTCTCAGGGCCCTCGAAGCCGCGTTGAATGTAACCGACAGCCTGCGCGCCAACTGGGACATCGTGCAGGCCGCGACGAGTAAAGCCGAAGACGACTCGTAAACCGGCCGCCACGCTGACTCGGTGAACTAGCTCTCGGTCGTGCTGAAATCAGCCGGGCTTGTGACTTCGAGCAGCTCGAGATCCGGCGAATGGCCGAGCACGGCATGGTGGATGCCGGGCGGTTGAAGAACGCTATCTCCGGCTTCGAGGCGCACTTCGCCGACGCCTTCATAGTCGAACGTCATCCAACCCTTGAGGATATAGACAAGCTGGAAATCAAGCTCATGCCAATGTTCCGCCGCGACCTGCTGCCCGGTGCCGCCGATGCGCACGATTTGGGCATGAAACCGGCCTTGCGTCGCTGCGGCAATATCGAGATCGCGGTATTCGAATTTCTGCCGCAAGCCGCCGCTCTTAAATCCACCGTCCCGCGCGCGCGAAATTGCAAAGCCTTCAGGATTGATTTGCTTCGGCTTGGCTACGCTCTTCGCCATGACTCGCCTCCTGGCTGGTACGCGCTTCTTCCAGCAACCAATTGCTAAAAGCAGCGACCGCAGGGCGCTGCATTGCTCCCTCAGGATAGGCGATATAATAGGCAAAGTCGCCTGGTAAGCCCATGGCTTCGAACGGCCGCACCAAGCGACCGTCCGCCAAAGCGTCGGCGACTAAGACGCCACGCCCCAAGGCGACGCCCTGACCATCGACAGCGGCCTGAATCACCAAATAGGAATGGCCAAAAAATGGGCCGCGTTCGCTGTCGATACCGCCATCGGCACCCACCGCACGCAACCAGGTTTGCCAGTTCACGTCGCCATGCGCGTGGGTCATGTCATCGTGCAACAGCGTATGATGGATCAAATCTCTAGGTGTGCGGAGGGGATGCGGGCCGTCGAGCAGGGCCGGGCTGCACACCGGAAAGATTTCCTCCGTCATCAAGGGTATGGCGGCAACGCCGGGCCACATGCCGCTGCCGTAGCGGATCGCCATATCGACTTCCTGGCGGTTGAAATCTACCAAGCCATCCGATGGCAGAATGCGCACGTCGATCTCGGGATGACGCCGGCGGAAATTTTTTAGGCGCGGCATCAGCCACTGAGCGGCAAAAGAATCGAGTGTCGTCACAGTGATCGAACGCGAATTGATGTCGCGCAACAGTCGCGCGGTCGCGCCTGCCAATCCGTCCAAAGCCTGAGTCGCCGCGGGAAAATACGCAGCGCCCTCCTCGGTCAAGCTGACGGCACGGTTGAGGCGGCGAAACAACGGCAGGCCGAGCCATTGCTCGAGCGATTTGATCTGGTGGCTGATCGCCGCCTGAGTCACGTTCAATTCATCCGCAGCATGAGTAAAGCTAAGGTGCCGGGCCGCCGCCTCAAAGGCACGAACCGCATTCAGCGGGGGAATTTTACGAAACATTGCAATATATTACATTAGAAAAATTTATCATTCCATGAATTCTTATCGTTTGCGCCGACCCCGCGACCGCCATAATTCTTGCACTGTGCAGGAGCGCTATGGTTGCGGGAAGGAAGGCGAATATGGCCCGGGAACAGTATGTCGGTAGCGACGCCGCAACCCGCCACATGGTGCGGCCGCGGCGCGGTTTGGCGATCCTTTCGGCCGGATCTTGTGTCTTGAATGTTCTCTATCTTTGGCAGGCGCGCATTGATGAGCGGCGCGAATTGGGCTGCGTCGACGAACGCTTGTTAAAGGATGCCGGTATCACTCGGGCCGACGTCGTGCAGGAAACAAGCAAACCCTTCTGGCGAGCGTGACGCCAGCCACCAAAATCACCGGAGTCACCGGTGTCACAAGGCGCGGTACATGAAATAACGCTCGGCTTCGACGCTTGGCGGCGCCTCAAGCGGCTTGAGGCCGGCATCATGCAAAGGCTGATCACACACCACCACAGCGCCCGGCGCCAGCAACGGCCGAATCGCCGGCGCCAACCAGGTGGCAAGAGCCGCCGTCTTCACGACGTTGCCACTGCCGATATCGCCGTGCAGCAAAGCAACTGGCGCGCCGAGACGCGTCATGGCGTCAGGCAGCGTCGCACGGAAATCGCCGAGAAACAGATGCCCTGCGTCGGGCACACAATCTGGATGCGCGGCAACTTGGCGGTCGAATACGAAAATCTCGCGTGCCGGAAGAAGGTGGCGCAAATGGTCATAGGTGCGCCCGTTGCCAAGCCCCAATTCGATCACCGGCCCCGGGAGATCGGCGATCCGCCGCGCCGCGTCGGCGAGGCAATCGCGCTGCGCGGCGGCGCGGCGGACGAAGCTGTCGAGCCGGCTCATGGGTAAAAATCGCGGTAAATATCGCGGTAAATATCGCGCCGCCTATTTTTGTTCGGCCTCTTTCAATTTACCAACGGCCTCCTGCAGCCGGCGGTTGGTGCGCTCCAGCCGAAACGCCAGCTCGCGCATGACCTCGACCGACATTTGTGGAAACTGCATGACCAGCTGGAAAAACACATCCTTGGAGATGCGCAAGGTGGTCAGTTTGCTTTTTGCGGTGATCGTCGCAGTACGCGGCACATCGCAAAGAATGGCGATTTCACCCACCCAATCGTTCTGCTTGACCGTTGCCACGACGATTGGGCCGCCCGGCGTGTTGATGATGATGTCGGCCTCACCTTCAACGATCACGTATGCGGTATCGCCCGAATCACCCTGGTTGAACAAACTGTCGCCCGCGGCATAGGTGAGGCGCTCGCTGGTAAAGGCCAACAATTTGAGCTTGGCGGCGTCGAGGTTGCGAAACAGTGGAACGTTTCTAAGAAGATCGACGTCCTGTTGTAGATCCGTGGCCATGAGTTGCTCCTGAATCCTATCAGTCCCGCCGCAGGACAATTCACTTATATCGGGTCGCGGCCGTACAGGCCCAAGGGGTGAAGGAATAAATTTATTAATTCTCTCTTATTCGTTGTCCAGTAGTTCCTTGAACGCGGTGCCAGGCTGGTTCAATGCGGCAAAGTCTCCGTCTTCCACCACCCGGCCATTCTTCATCACCAATATTTGTTTAAATCGCTCGGCGTCGCTGGCGCGGTGGAGAGACCAGATGACTCCCTTGCCCGAAAATTCCGCCAATACATTGTTGAGAATGCGCGTTTGCGTGGTGTTTTCGAGAACCACCGTGGCCTCAGACAAGATGAGCACTTCGGGGTGCTTCATCACGGCGCGGGCGATGGCGAGTTTTTGGCGTTGCGTGGAAGAAAGACGCGAGCCTGCAATGCCGGCCTGAAAATCGAGCCCGACCTCCATAACCGTGGAGCGCAGATCCTGCACGTCGATGACCTCGGAGACCAGCTCGCCGATTTTCTCCGCCGCTTGCGCCTGACCATAGGCCAATTTACCGAACAAAATATTATCCTGCAGAGTTGCCGCTGAATTGTATTTTTCGGCGTCGAACATCTCGATCGAATTCTGCAATTCCTCAGGCAGTTCCTCGTGAAAGATACGCCGCGCCTCGAGGATTTTAACTTGCATATCCTCATCGATGAGACCGAGCCGGTGCCGCGCGGGGATCAATTTGAACGGCAGTGACAACAGACGCGTGCGATCTTCGACGCCCAATTCGGAGAGCTTGTCCTTATCGGTATGGGTTGCCAGAGTCTGGTATTCGGGCAAATCGTCGGCGCTGATAAAGCTGAAGCGCTGGAACAATTCGTGATCCGGCGGCAAATCGGCGAACAGTTCGATCATCGTGGCGGTGAGTTGGTGGCCGCAGCTCAGCAGATCGTCGATCAAATCCGCTTTTTCCAGCACTTCCAAAACATAGGAATTCTCGGCCAGCTTCTCCATATCGAAGGCGTCGCCGACTGGATTTCCGAAGATAAGGTTTTCCGCCAAAGTGGCATTCAGATTATAGCTCGCGCGGTCGAACGGCTCGACCAGTTCGGCATAGGCTGGCTCTTTGAGGCGCGCCATCAGCGCGGCGCGGGCTTTGAGAATACGCTCAGCCGCCTCGCCGCTCTCCGTCGGGTCGAGCGAGCCACGCATGCCGTATTGGTAAACATCCTCCTCCATGTCGGCGATTTTGATCGCCTTGAGCGCGGCCGTCGCGACGCCATCCGGCGAGCCCATGCCGGCGCCATCGTAATCCACCCAATCGTGATAAATATCATGCTTGGAATTACCGGCGCGAGCCGATTCGGCGAGCCAACTCCGGCGCGACGCAGCAGCGTCCGGCGGATCGTCGCCGCCTTTCTTCCGCTTCTTCCGTATCTTTGCCTGCTTTCCTGCGGGTTCCTGCGCCTCGGTGGCTTCCGACGTCTCGACGGCCTCTGCCGGGGCGGACTCCTCTTCCTCACGCGGACGATGCTTCAGGCCATACAGCAGATTCTCCATCAGGCTGGACGAAAAGATGTAGGCGTTCTGCCCAACAAAGCCAATGCGCCGCCCGGTCACCGATTCCGGCAAGTCGCTCAACTCTTTACCGCCGGCGTTGAGCCGCCCGCCGGTCGGCTCGATGAGGCGCGCCAGCAACAACATCAGCTCTTCCTTGCCGCTGCCCGAGGAGCCAACGATGGCGACATGATCGGAAACCGGAAACTTGAAACTGACGCCGTTGACGATGGTCACCTGGTCTTCGTCTTGCAGGCTCAAATTGGCCGCCGCGACTTCGCCCTCCCACGACTCAAACTCGTCGGCGTCCGAATATTGTTTGTCTTCATCCATCAGGCCTTGAGGCTCAAACTGGCTGATCACCTGGTCATATTTGATCCGCGAATCGGCCTGAATTTGGTAATAGGTCAACAGTTCCTTCCACGGCGGCGACAGGTCCTTATAGGCGGCCAATACGGCAACCAACGAACCCATCGATATTTTTCCTTCAATCACCAAATAGCCGCCAATCGAAAAGAAAAAGAACGGTGTGAGCTGGGCCAGCAGATTGTTCAGGAACTTGATGAAGAACTTTTTGTTGTAAATCTGAAAACGAATGAGGTAGATCGTGCCCAAGCGCTCGGAGAAATCGGCCAATTCATACTGCGCTGTGTCGTTGGCGTGGATTTCCTGAATACCGGAAACCGATTCACCGATCTTCTCCGACAGCTTGCGCACCTCGCGCACACGCGCTTTGCCCAGCATATTCACGCGCTTTTGCAGCTTCGGGATGATCCAGCCCTGAACCGGATAGAGCAGGATCGACGCCGCCCCCATCAGAGGATCCTGTGAGAAGATGTAAAAGATCGCCGTCAACAGCAGGCCACCCTGGAGGGCCGGCACGGCGAAGGCATCGCCGATAAAGCCGCCGAGCGGCTCGACCTCGGCGGTGATCATTGGAATCAGCTCGCCCTGACTCACCTTGCGGAAATGCGACAATGGAAAGCGCAGGATGCGCGAATAGAGCAGGAATCTGAGACGCCGCAGCATGCGCTCACCCATGCGGCCTTTATAGATGTTGATGTACATCTTAAAGCCGCCGTTAACGAGCACGAGAAAGAGGAAAATGATGCACAGCGACCCCAACAGGGTCAGCTGTTCCATGTCCACTAATCCGATACCGAACATCTTCAGCGGGCGCGGAAACTCATCGCCGATAACGGCCGGATTGTCGACCTCCAACGCCGAATTGATGATCAACTTGGGGATATCAAGCGAAGCATAGTAAAACGGCATAGAGAATACCGTCACCAAGAGGATATAAAGCTGCTGCCCCTTGGTGTGTTTGAAGATAAATTTATAGATATTCTTGTCCATACGGACAGACGCTCGCTAATAGCTCCCCGGGCTCGGCGGTCTAGGTTAGTGTACCGGCCCGCTGCGGTAAACAGTGCGTTCATGAAATGCTTGCAATTACATACCTGTAGAGCCAACCGCCCAGGCGAGGCGCGGCATCGGCTATGAGCGACGCTGTGGCATTTGTGCTCAAGGGCTATCCGCGGCTCTCCGAAACCTTCATTGCGCAGGAAATCAGGGCGCTGGAGAAGCGTGGCCTTGATATCCGGCTCTATTCGCTGCGCCATCCCACCGACCGCGAACGCCATCCGGTGCACGGCGAAATCGTCGCTCCCGTGTGCTATCTGCCGGAATATCTGCACCACGAGCCGATTCGCGTGGCCCGCGCCTGGCGGGCCCTGAGGCGCGCCCCCGGTTACGCCGCCGCGCGGCGTTGCTGGCTCGCCGATTTCCGCCGCGACCGTACGCGCAATCGCATCCGCCGGTTTGGCCAAGCCCTCGTGCTGGCGCATGAATTAGCGCCCGACATCACCCATTTACACGCCCATTTTCTCCATACTCCCGCCTCCGTGACGCGCTATGCCGCCCTGTTGCGTGGCCTCAAATGGAGCTGCTCGGCCCACGCCAAGGATATTTGGACTTCAGCGCGCTGGGAAAAATCGGAAAAGCTTGCGGATTGCACCTGGGCCGTGACCTGCACGCGGGCAAACTTCGAGCATCTATCTGCCCTGGCGCCCGAGGGCCGCGTGCATTTGAGCTATCACGGCCTTGATCTGACGCGCTTTCCACCCGCGCCACAGCCGCTAGAGTTGCCGGAGCCGTTGGGGGCCCGACCGGAGCGCGACGGCAGCGTGGCCGAGAATCCGATGATGATTCTCTCGATCGGCCGCGCGGTTGAAAAAAAGGGCCATGACGATCTACTTGCTGCGCTGGCGCGCCTCCCCGATACCCTGCATTGGCGATTTGAACTAATCGGAGGCGGGCCCTTACAGGAGCGTTTGAAGGACCAAGCCGAGCGCCTCGGCATCGCCGACCGCTGCATCTTTCGTGGCGCCTTGGCGCAAGCCGCCGTGCTCGACGCCTACCGCCGCGCCGATCTGTTTGCGCTGATGAGCCGCCAGGCGGCCGATGGTGACCGCGACGGCCTGCCCAATGTGCTGATGGAAGCGCAGTCCCAAGGCCTCGCTGTGGTGGCGACCAATATATCCGCCATCCCCGAATTGATCGCGCCGGAGCGAAACGGCCTGCTTGTCGCTCCTGGTGATATCGACGGCGCGGCTCAGGCGCTGAGGCGCCTGATCACTGACGCAGGCTTGCGCGATCGCCTCGGCAGCGCTGGACGGGTTCTGGTGCACGAGAAATTTTCCCTCGAGCCCTGCATCGAATCGCTGGCGCTGCGGTTCGGGCTGGCGCCACGCTTTGGGCTGGCGCCAGTGGCTCCAACGCCGGTACGTTAACGGATGCGCATCGCTTTTTACGCGCCGATGAAGGCGCCCAACCATCCGTCGCCCTCGGGCGACCGGCGCGTCGCCCAACTATTGTGGCGGGCGCTTGAAATGGGCGGCCATGAGGTGACGTTGGCGTCGGATTTTCGCGCCTATGACGGTGACGGCGATGGCGCGGCGCAGCGCGCGCTGGCGAAGCGCGGCGCCGCGATTGCGGCGGCGATGATCGCCGACTGGCAGGCCGCCGACGGCCCACCACGGCCCGATCTCTGGTTCTCCTATCATCTCTACCACAAGGCACCGGATTGGCTCGGCCCGGCGGTCAGTGCGGCGCTCGACATTCCCTATGTTGCCGCTGAGGCGTCTTACGCGCGCAAGCAGAGCGGCGGACCCTATGGTGCCGGCCTCGAAGCGTCGCTGCGCGCCATCGCCCGCGCCGACGCGATCTTGTCTTTTACGCCGGAAGACCAGGAAGCGCTCTTGCCGGTGGTAAAGAACCCGGCCTGCCTGCATCGCATCGCGCCGTTTCTCGAGGCGGCGCCCTACCGCGCGGCACGCGCCGAACGCCTGCGGCACCGCGAGGCGCTTGCCGTGCGTCATGGCCTTGACGTAAATCGCCCGTGGTTGCTGACGGTCGCCATGATGCGCCCCGGCGACAAGCTGGCCTCCTACCGTCTGATGGGCCGCGCGCTCAACCTGATCGCCGATCCGCCGTGGCAGTTGCTCGTCGTCGGCGATGGCTCAGCACGCGAGTCGGTGGAGGAAGCGCTGCGGCCGATCGGCAGCGACAATGTAGTTTTTGCCGGCAAACAGAACGCCGAAGATTTGACCGCCTACTACGCGGCGGCGGACTTGCTGGTTTGGCCGGCGGTGAACGAAGCGTTCGGCATGATTTTTCTAGAAGCGGCGGCGGCGGGACTGCCAGTGGTCGCGGGAAACTGGCGCGGCGTGTCTGAGATTGTCGCCACTGGCGAAACCGGCATACTGATCGACCCGTGGAACGAAGTTGATTTTGCCGAAGCGGTGGTCGATCTGACCCGCGACAACGCGCGGAGGATGGCCATGGCCGAAGCGGCGGCGGCACGGGCGGAATCGAAACACGGCATGACGGCGGCAGTTACGGTTTTGAACCAGGCTCTCGCGGCGGCGCAGGCCATACGACGAGGGACACGACAATGACACGGTTGGTCATGATCCGTCATGCGACGACAGCCTGGAACGAGGCGCGCCGTCTACAAGGACTTACGGATATTGCGCTTAGCGCAAAAGGCTGGGCCGAACTCGCCGGCTGGCGTTTGCCGGCGGAATTCGCCGACGGACGCTGGGTCTCCAGCCCCTTGCTGCGCGCGGTGCAGACGGCGCGCGCATTGGGCGCCTGGCGACTGACCTGCGAGCCGCGCCTGGTCGAGATGCATTGGGGCGAATGGGAAGGCCGGACGCTCGACGAATTGCGCCTCAATGACCCGCAATATATGACCGAGGTCGAAGCGCGGGGCCTGGATTTTTCTGCCCCCGGCGGCGAAAGCCCGCGCCAATTGCAGGAGCGCTTGGCGCCCTGGCTGCGCGAGATCGCGGCGGATAAGGGCACGGTGATCGGCGTCTGCCATAAGGGCATCGTGCGCGCCCTTTTTGCCCGCGCCGTGGGCTGGGATATGCTCGGCCGCCCACCGATCAAGTTCGATTGGAACGCCGCCCAGGAGTTTCACCTGGATGCCGAGGGCCGGCCCAGCCTGGCGCGCAGCAATGTGAGTCTGATCGCGGCCCCGAGTGCGGGATGAGCGAGGGGCGGGCGCTGATCTGGGTACAGCATCTTCTCGGCATCGGACATCTACGGCGCGCCGCCGCCCTCGCCCGGGCTCTGGCGGAACGCGAATTCGACGTGCTGCTGGTGTCCGGCGGCATGCCGCTGCAAGGACTTGATCTGGGCGCCGCAAAATTCGAACAATTGCCGCCGCTGCGGTCCACCGACGCCACCTTTTCAGCCACCGTGGATGCCGACGGGCGCGAGCCCGATAGCGCCTTTCGCGCCGCCCGCCGCGACCGCTTGATCAGCCTGTACCGCGCCCATCGGCCACAGGTGATCATCACCGAAATGTATCCGTTCGGACGGCGTCAATTCGCCGCCGAACTCCTGCCGCTGTTTGAGGCGGCGCATCACAGCCGGCCGAAACCGGCGATTTTCGCGTCGGTGCGCGACATCCTCACGGAGCGTGGCGACCCGGCACGCAACAGCGAGATGGCACGCCTGGCGCTGCGCTGGTACCGCGCCGTCCTGGTGCATGGCGACCCAGAGCTGATCCCGTTCGAGGCGAGCTTTCCGGAAGCCGCGCGCATCTCTCATCTGATCCGCTATACCGGCTATATCGGCGCCGTCGGCCCCGGCGGGCCTTACGGCGCATCGGGCGAAGTTGTCGTCTCAGCCGGTGGTGGCGCGGTCGGTGCCCATCTCCTCCAAACTGCCCTCGAAGCGCGCGAGTTGAGTGTCTTGGCGGACCGGCGGTGGCGTCTGCTGGCGGGGCCCAATTTACCGACGGAATGGTTCGATGCGCTGAAGCGCTTGGCGCATGACGGCACGGTCGTGGAGCGCGCGCGTAGCGATTTTCCCGCTCTTCTCGAAGCCGCCGATCTTTCTATTTCGCAGGCCGGTTACAATACCGTCCTGGACGTGGTGAGCGCGCGGGTGCGTTCGGTTCTCGTCCCGTTTGCCGCCAAGGGCGAAACTGAACAAACTGTGCGCGCTGAGCGCATGGCGGCGGCAGGATTGGCGCAGATTGTGCGCGAGGACGGGATGACACCAGAGCGCCTCGCCGCGGCTGTCGACGCGGCCTGGGCGGCGCCGCGGCCCGACGTAAATATCGGCGTCGCCGGGGCCGGAGAGAGCGCCCGAATCATATCCGAATCGGTTTCATTATGACCAACTGGCAAGCGTTGGACGATGAACTAAGCGTCTGGGCCGGGAACGGGCAGCGCGCCGGATTGTGGTGGCGCGACGACGACGCGGCGGAAGATTCACCGGCGCTGCGCCAATTGCTCGGCCTCGCCGGCGGCGATGCGCCGCCGGTGGTGATCGCCGTCATACCAGCCAAATTAAGCGACGCAGCGGCGGACCAGATCAGCGCTGGCGCCGGGCAAGGCCATTGGGTGGTGCAGCATGGTTACGCGCACGCAAACCATGCGCGCGATAATGAGAAAAAGATCGAACTGGGCGGCAGTCATCCGGCCGATCTGTGTGAGAGCCAGTTGCGCGCCGGACTGGCGCTGCTGTCGGCGCGTTTCGGGACGCAATTTCTGCCAATTTTGGTGCCGCCCTGGAACCGCATTGCGCCGCACCTGATACCGCGCCTGCCGGCGCTCGGCTATGCCGCAATCTCGACCTACGGCGCCCGCGATGCGGCGCAAGCCGAGACCGGCCTCAGTCAGATAAATTGTCATGTCGACATCCTCAATTGGCGCCAAGGCGCCGTATTTGTCGGCGAAACCGAGGCGTTGAAGCTTACCTGCGAACATTTATTGGCGCGCCGCCGGGGCACTGCGGATGCCGACGAGCCGACCGGCTTGCTGAGCCATCATTTGCGCCACGACAAAGCTGCATGGCGGTTCCTGGCGGAATTTTTCGCCCGCACGACCGACCATCCCGGCGCCCAGTGGATTGCGCCCGCCGACTTGTTCGGCGCGGCAACCGCATAATGGACGAATCCAACCAACAGCCCAGCCAGCGCCCCACCCAGCGTCTGCGCTATCCGGCGCGCGCTATCATACTGGATTATTTCTATACGGCGCTGGGCCTGGCCTTCACCTTGGTTCCCCTGGCCCTGGTCACGCCACTTCCGGCGGTCACCGGTGTTCTCGCCGGGTTCGCGGTTTTGTTTTTCGTATTTGGCCTGCGCACCGCGATCCGTCACAATACATTTGTCGAGGTCTCGAATGGCGGTGTAACGTTGCGTAGCCTGTGGGGCTCAAAGGTGACTTGGAGCGAATTACGCGAGGTCAAGCTGAGCTATTTTTCGACCAGACGGGACCGGCATGGAGGATGGATGCAGCTTCGTCTGAGAGGACAGAAACGGACGATTCGAATGGATTCCACGCTCGAAGGATTTGAAATACTTGTGGCGCGCGCCGCACGCGAAGCGCGGGCACGGGAGCTCGAACTCGGCCTGGAGACAGTGCAGAATTTAATCGCGCTGGGCGTTGTGGATTCGGCTGACGCGATGTCTGGTGCCACAGATAATGTTGGCAGGGATGGTCGCCACGACGGTGGCGGGAGCGCGACGTGACAGACCTCCTGCAAGTCAACAATCTCAAAGTTCATTTCCATGTCGCCGAGGGAATCATCAAGGCGGTCGACGGCATCTCGTTCCGCATTCCCAAGGGCGGCACCGTGGCGCTGGTCGGCGAATCCGGATCCGGCAAATCGGTCGTGTCGCAAACCATCATGCAAATCCTACCCAAAGTGGCGAACATTGAGGGTGGTGAGATTTTGCTCGACGATCCGGCGACGGACGGCCCGCCGATCGACATCGTCAAACTCAACCCCAACAGTGCGCGCATGCGCGGTATCCGCGGCGGACGGATCTCAATCATTTTCCAGGAGCCCATGACCTCGCTCTCGCCGCTGCACACCGTCGGCGATCAGGTCGGTGAAGCATTTCGCCTGCATTACGACGCCGGCAAGAATGAGGTTAAAAGCACGACCCAGGAAATATTGCGCCTGGTGGGGTTTCCCGATCCCGCACGCGCGCTGAAAACATATCCGTTTGAGCTATCCGGCGGCTTGCGCCAGCGGGCAATGATCGCCATGGCGTTGATCTGCCGCCCGGCACTGCTCATTGCCGATGAGCCGACAACCGCGCTCGACGTCACCATCCAGGCGCAAATCCTCAAATTGATGAAGGATTTGCAGGGTGAACTCGGCATGGCGGTGCTGATGATCACGCATGACCTCGGCGTCGTCGCCAATGTCGCCGATGAGGTTGTTGTGATGTATCACGGCAAGCTCATGGAAAGCGGCACGGCTGAGGACATCTTCCGCAATGCCGAGCACCCCTATTTGAAATCCTTGTTGCGCGCGGTGCCGCGCTTCAACATGAAGCCCGGCGAACGGCTGGTGCCGATCCGCGAAATCAAAGCGGAAACCGGGACCATGCTCGAACAAACCAAGTTCGAGCCGCACGCGGCAGGCGCTGATCAAGCCTTGCTTAAGGTCTCGCATGTCACCAAAAACTTCATCATCCGCAAGGCCGGACTTATTGGCGACAAGTCGGCGGGCACCCTGTGCGCGGTTGACGATGTCAGCTTCGAAGTGCGGCGCGGCGAATGTCTCGGCCTGGTCGGCGAAAGCGGCTGTGGCAAAACGACACTCAGCAAACTGATCCTGCGCGCCATCGCCGCGGATTCGGGCGAGATCAAATTCAACGACCGCGGACAGGAAATCGACATACGCGGGCTCTCGACATCCCAGCTCATTCCGTTCCGTCGCAAGATCCAGTTCATCTTCCAAGACCCGTTCGGCTCACTCAATCCGCGCATGACGGTTTTCGACATCGTGGCCGAACCGCTGATTATTCATCGCATAGGCGACAAACAGGAGCGCCGTGAATTCGTACAGGAATTGATGCGCCTCGTCGGCCTCGACCCGCGCTATCTCAGGCGCTATCCGCATAGCTTCTCAGGCGGCCAACGCCAGCGTATCGGCATTGCGCGGGCGCTGGCGTTGCGCCCAGAAATGATCATTTGCGACGAACCGGTCTCAGCCCTCGATGTGTCCATTCAGGCGCAGGTGCTGAATTTGCTCAAGGATTTGCAGGATAAGCTGGGACTGACCTATCTCTTCATCTCGCATAATCTCGCCGTGGTCGATTACATCGCCCAACGCATTGCGGTGATGTGCGCCGGGCGACTGGTCGAAATTGCGCCACGCGAGCAACTATTTAAGAACCCCATACACCCCTATACCCAGGCACTGCTGTCCGCGGTGCCGGAGCCCAATCTCGACAACAAGCTCGATCTGAGTGCGTTGATGGAAGGCAAAGCTTCATCGCCCGCGGCCTGGCCGCAGCCGTTCACTATAGATGGCTCGGGTAGTTTGGGTTTGGTAGAATTCGAGCCTGGCCATTTTGTGCGCGCCGATCCGGCCCGGGCAGCCGGCATATCCGCCGCCGCATCGTGAGCGGCAAACGGCTCGAAGCGAAAGGATACTCCAGAAAATGAATATGTTAATCACACTCAAAAATCGCGCGGCACGGACACGCGTGGCTTTTGCCTTTTCGCCAGGCCTTTTTATGTTGCTTGCACTCGCGGTTTCTGTCGCGGTTTCCGTCACGCTTTCGATGGCGCTCCAGTCATCCGCCGCCTACGCAGAGGGCGCGCAAGCCGCCGACCCACAGCCTGAGGCCGACGTGCTCGAGCCGGGCCTCGCCGTCGATTACTACTATATGAAGCTGAATTCTCTGGACGAATTGTATAGCTGGTTGGATCACAAGAAGCCGGATCCGGGCGCGCCGCTAGCGAATATAGATTTTGTCGCCAACCAGAAGGGTCCAGTGCTTGGCACCGATCGTGGCTCAATTGTGGCTGCCATCATTACCGGCTTTGTCCGTTTTCCGGAATCGGGGCGATTCAAGCTTCTCGCCCTGGTCAATGATGGCATGCGCCTGTGGGTCGGGCAAAACGATAGCAAGCCGCTGCTAGATGACCCGCGTAGGCTCGCGGACCGCTTAGTCGGCCCCGCCGACATCAGCGTGGAAGCCGGCATATGGTATCCCTTGAAGCTCGAATATTTCCAGAAGAAGGGCACGTCGGCGCTTGTATTGGCGTGGATGCGGCCGGGCGCCGATGAAGGCGAAGAAGAGGTCATCGAAGCAGAATATTTCGCTCACCTCCCGAAGTAGGAATTTTTCCGAATGAAGATTCGCGGCGTCTCCTAGAGCATTTCACGTTCACTTGCGTTCACGCGAAATGCTCTCGCGCTATTTGATTCAAGCAAATGCGTAGTCGCAGGTGATGCCACCTGCTCGGGGATTGCTCTAAGGCAGCGCCACGGCGCGGTACATAAAATAGACCCCCGGCGCGACACCCTGCGGCAGCGACTCTAGCGGCCAAATCGCCGCACCGAGCGCACGATCGCTGAGGATGACCGCACCGGGCGCAGCCAAGGGGCGGAGCGCCGGTCCGAGCCAAGCAACAAGTTCGGCGTCGCGCGCCGTGTCGGCGCTGCCAATATCGCCATGAATAAGGACGGCCGGAGCGCCGATCCGCGCCAACGCGTCAGGCAGCGTTTCTTTAAACTCGCCGCGTAGTAAGTGCGCCGCATCGGGAATGCAATCGGGATGGGCGGAAACGTCGCGTTCGAAGACATAGATATCACGCCCGGGGAAAAGTTCACGCAGATGGTCGTAGGTGCGGCCATTGCCGAGGCCAAATTCCAATATGGGGCCGTCCATGCCGGCAACCAGCTGCGCCGCCATATTTAAGCAGGCGCGTTGCGCCTTTATCCGGCGAATGAATTGATCGAGACGGCTGTCTTCCATATCGCCTACTTATTGGCTCCTTCATCAGCCGCCCAAACGGCGCTGAAGCAATAATAAACGGCACCAGCCGGGACTTACCAGCGCGATTGATTTGTTCGACCGGAAAAGGCCTATATGATAACCTCAGCGAACTTTGGCGGCCGGCAGGCGCAAGGGCCGATAAGACGTGAATGAAGGCAATGACCGGAATTCTGGGGGCGAAACAATGGTTACAATTTGCGCGCTGACGCGGGCAGGGAAAAATCATCGCGACATGCGCGGCGGCGGATATGCCTGCGACAGCAACACACGCGCCCGCACGACCACGGTGTGTGCCACAGTTCGCGCTGCGGTGTGCGCCATCAGGACTTGCCGCTAGGCAACGCTGCGGAATCGCGATTTCGTGCCAGTTCAACAACCCCTTTGCTTGAGATTGCCCGGCACCGCACTGCTGGCCAGCGTGCTGGCCGTAGTGTTGCTCGCTGCCGTCATGGGCGGGGCGGAGAGGGCTGACGCCCAAACTTATATAGAGACCCCATCGCTCGAAGCGCGGGTTGCCGCAGGCGAACTAGCGCCGATTGCCGAACGCCTGCCGACCGAGCCGCGGGTGGTCGCGATGGATGGCAAAAAACGCGTGGCTGGCCGCCATGGCGGCCGGTGGCGCATGCTGATCCATCGTTCCAACGATGTGAAAATGTTCTCGGTCTATGGCTACACCCGTCTCGTAACCTACAACGAAGCGCTGGACCTGGTGCCTGATATTCTCGCCGACGTGATCGCCGAGAACGAGCGCGTCTTTACGCTCAAACTCCGCGACGGACATAAATGGTCGGACGGCCATCCCTTCACGAGCGAAGATTTTCGCTATTACTGGGAAGATGTCGCCAACAATGAAGAGCTCTCGCCTTCTGGTCCACCGCGCGCGCTGCGAGTGAACAGTGAACTGCCGGTGGTCGAGATTATCGACGAAACGACGGTACGCTATAGCTGGTCGCAGCCCAATCCGACATTTTTACCCTCGCTCGCCGGCGCGGCGCCGCTGTTCATTTACCGGCCGGCCCATTATCTCGAACAATTTCACGGTCGATATAAAGAAAAGAAAAAGAAACTGGGCGCGCTCACCAACCGGCTGTTGCGGAGTTGGGCGGCGGAGCACAATAACAAGGACAATCTGTACAAATTTGACAATCCCGACCTGCCCACCCTGCAGCCCTGGACCAACACAACCCGTCCGCCGGCGACCCGCTTCGTCGGGTTGCGTAATCCCTATTTTCACCGCGTCGACCCGAACGGCCGGCAGCTGCCGTATTTCGATGAGGTCACGATGACGGTGGCCGACAGCAAGCTGATCCCGGCCAAGGTTGGCTCGGGCGAAGTGGATTTGCAGGCCCGGAACTTAAACTTTAGCGACTACACATTTCTCAAGGAAGGCGAAGAGCGGCACAACTATACTGTGCGGCTGTGGCGCACGGCGGGTGGCGCGCGCCTGGCGTTGTACCCCAACCTCAATATCAAAGATGAGCGCTGGCGCGCCCTGTTCCGCGACGTGCGCTTCCGTCGTGGGCTGTCGATGGCGATCAACCGCCACGAAATCAATCAGGTGATGTATTACGGCCTTGGTATCGAGGGCAACAACACGGTGCTTCCTGGCAGCCCGCTGTTTGAGCCGCGCTATCGCGACGAATGGGCAAACTATGATGTGGTGGCGGCAAACCATTTGCTGGACGAGACCGGCCTGACAGATGTCGACGACGATGGATTCCGCTTGTTCGCCGACGGCGACCGGCTTGAAATCATCGTCGAGACGGCAGGCGAAGATACCGAGCAATCGGATGTGCTGGAGTTGGTGCGAGATGCGTGGGCTGAGATCGGCATCAAAGTCTATACCAAGCCATCACAGCGCGAAGTCTTCCGCAACCGCATCTACGCTGGCGAATCGCAAATGTCGATCTGGACCGGCTACGAAAATGCCATGCCCACCGCCGATATGAGCCCCGAAGAATTCTCCCCGACCAGGCAAACAAGTTTGCAATGGTCGCAGTGGGGCCAACATTACGAGACCTCAGGCATGTCAGGAGTGGCGCCCGAATTACCCGCCGCAGCGCGGCTTTTGGAATTGCACGAAGAATGGTTCCGTGTCGGTAAGGGACCGGAGCGCCAACGCATTTGGCATGATATTCTCGACATCCATGCCGATAACGTCTTTACGATCGGGCTTATCAGCGGAGTCCTACAGCCCGTCGCCGTGGCGAATAACCTTCGCAACGTGCCTGAAGTCGGAATTTACAATTGGAATCCTGGATCACATTTAGGCATCTACATGCCCGATACATTCTGGTTCGACGAGTAACCGGAAGCTCAGGGAAACGAAGCATATGAGCCAAAATGGTAGTTCGCGCATACTGATATACAGCCATGATACGTTCGGATTGGGGCATCTGCGGCGGTGCCGGGCAATCGCCCATCATCTGGTTGAACAGAACAAGCAATTGACGGTGCTGATCCTATCGGGCTCGCCGATCATCGGCAGTTTCGATTTTCGCACCCGCGTGGATTTCGTACGCGTGCCAGGCGTGATCAAGCTGAGAAACGGAGAATACACGTCGCTCAGCCTGCACATGGATATCGAAGACACGCTCAGGCTGCGCTCCTCCATCATCAAACACACGGCGAGCATATTCGACCCAGACGTGTTCATCGTCGACAAGGAGCCGATTGGTCTCCGCGGCGAAGTCAAAGAAACTCTGGAAATGCTGAAGGAGCGCGGCACGCGCCTGATTCTCGGGCTGCGCGATGTTATGGACGAGCCAAAACTCCTCGCCGCCGAGTGGCGCTCAAAAAACGTCCGCCCGGTGGTGGAAGACCTGTATGACGAAATTTGGATCTATGGCTTGCCGCAAATATGCAATCCGCTAGAAAATTTGGGGCTGAGCGAGAAGACCCAGCGCAAGACTATCTATACCGGCTACCTGCCGCGCCAAGTCGGCACCGCGCCGATTTTGCCCAACCTCGACATCGTCAAGCGCCCGTTTCTGCTGGCCACCACCGGCGGCGGCGGCGATGGCGAGGAGCTGATGGATTGGGTGCTGAGCGCCTATGAATCGGATCCGCTGCTGCCCTATCCCGTGCTGCTGGTGCTCGGACCGTTCATGCAGCCCGAAGCGCGCGCGCGTTTCGCTGAACGCGCCGACAAACTGGAGCGGGTCGAAACCATCACATTCGATCCGCATCTGGAGAGTTTGATGACCCATGCCGCCGGTGTTGTCGCCATGGGTGGCTACAATACTTTTTGCGAGATTCTGTCGTTCAACAAACGGGCGCTCATCGTGCCGCGCGAGAAACCGCGCCTTGAGCAACGCATCCGTGCCGTGCGGGCGCAGGAGCTTGGGCTGGTCCAGGTGCTCATCAACGACAACAAACGGGACCCGGCCAAGATGGCCGCGGCGCTGCGCGCCATGCCCAAGCAAAAGCTGCCTTCTGAAGTGGTAGTGCCAGGATTGATGGAGGGCCTGTTTAACGTCAACCGGCTGATGACGCCGTGGCTGTACCGCGCTTCGGAGCCCGACGCCGACGCCAAAACCGTGCACAATCTGATGGATGAAGCCTAGTGCCTGCAATTGCAACACCGCCAAAGCCAAAGCGGGCATCAGACCAATGACGGAAGCGCCCAGGGCAGCAATAGGCTTTGCTCCCGCACTGTTCCGTAGTGTCTTCCGGCACCGCTTGCGCAAACTTGCGTTCCGCATGGGCTATAATTTTTCGCTGCGCAAGATTCCTCAGTACGACCGCCACCGCCGGATTCTGAATGTGCCGCACGACATGGAGCCGGAATTTATCGCGCTCTACGAGCGCGCGCGCGCCTATACCCTGACTTCTGTTGAATGCATGTACACGCTCTATCAGACTGTTAAATTCATCTCTCGGAACAATATCCCGGGCGACATGGTGGAATGCGGTATATGGCGCGGCGGCAGCTCGATGATGATTGCGCTGACACTGGAAGCCCTGGGCGACCGGTCGCGCGATATTTTTCTCTATGACACCTATACCGGCATGACCAAGCCCGAGAATGTCGATGTACGCAGCAAGGACGGCATGGAGCAGGTTTCCCGTTGGCAGGCGTTTCAACGCGACGGCTATAACGAATGGGCCCATGCGACATTGACGGAAGTCCGCGCCAATATGGCCGCCACGGGCTATCCCGAGAGCAAGCTGCATTTTGTTGAGGGCGATGTGGAGATGACCATACCCACCACCGCGCCCGAGAAAATCTCGTTGCTCCGGCTGGACACTGATTGGTATCGCTCGACGCGTCACGAACTGACCCATCTCTATCCGAGACTATCGCGCCAGGGCGCCTTGATTATCGACGATTACGGTGCTTATGAAGGTTCCCGAAAAGCCACCGACGAATATTTCGCCGACGCGCCGATATTTCTTGGCCGCATCGATGAGGCGGCGCGGATCGGGTTCAAATGGGATTGATACAGACCCCAGCTGACATAACGGGCTGGCGCCAGCGCCGTGACGCGCGGCCGGGGTTTTTGTGTGACAGGCCCAGGTCGGCGCGCGACTCAGGAGTTGCACGATGCTGACGTTCATCGTGCGCCGCATGCTGATCATGATTCCGACGATGCTGGCGATCAGCATCCTGACATTCATTATCATTCAGCTGCCGCCGGGCGATTATCTGACCACCTATATCTCCGAATTGCAGGCCCAGGGAGAAGGCTCCAACATCGAGAAGATCGAATTCCTGCGCCAGCAATACGGCCTCGACAAGCCGATGATCGAGCAATATGGCGTTTGGCTGCTGGGCATGCTGCAAGGCGATTTGGGATATTCGTTCGAATATAACATGCCGGTTGGCGACGTCGTCGGCGACCGCCTATTTCTCACCTTCATCGTCTCTTTCACGACCATCATTTTTACCTGGATCGTGTCGTTTCCGATCGGCGTGTATTCGGCAACGCATCAATATAGCGCCGCCGACCACGGCCTGACCCTGTTGGGGTTTCTTGGCCTGGCGACGCCTAATTTTCTGTTGGCGCTGGTGCTGCTCTATGTCGCCAATATCACTTTCGGCACATCGATCGGCGGATTGATGGATCCGGAATATCTTGGCCAACCCTGGAGTGGTGGGAAATTCCTCTCGGTGCTCGAACATCTGTGGGTTCCGGTGATCGTGATCGGGACCTCCAATACGGCTGGCATGATTCGCCGTTTGCGCGCCAATCTACTTGATGAATTGCAGAAGCAATATGTCGTCACCGGCCGCGCCAAGGGCCTGCCGCCGGGGAAATTGTTGATCAAATATCCGCTCCGCATGGCGCTCAACCCGTTCATCTCGGACATTGGCAATATTCTGCCGCAGGTGATCTCCGGCGCGGCCATCGTCTCGGTGGTGCTATCGCTGCCGACGACCGGGCCGATGCTGCTGGATGCGCTACGCACCCAGGATATGTATCTGGCCGGCTCGTTCCTCATGTTTATGGCGTTCCTCACCGTTATCGGCGTGTTCGTCTCCGATATTCTCCTGGCGGTGCTTGACCCGCGCATTCGCCTCTCCGGCGGTGTGACGCGATGAGCGAACGCGACCAAAAGGATTCCGGGTCCGAACCGCTGAAGCATTTCGTCAGCGACGCGCCGTTCGATCCTTATTCGACCGATGAACTGACGCCCGAGCAGGCGCGTTTCTACATGGCCTCGCAATGGCAAATGATGTGGTGGAAACTGAAGCGCCACCGCATCGCCGTGATCGCCGGCATCTTTCTTCTGGTGCTCTATTTCGTGATCATCATCGCCGAGTTCGTGGCACCGTATAATTTGCACAGCCGCGATATCGACCATATCTACGCGCCGCCGCAAGCGGTGCAGCTATTTCACGAAGGCAGCCTGCGTGCGCCCTTTGTGTACGGTTTTAATTATCACCTCGACATGGAGAATTTGCAGCGCGTCTATGAACGCGATACGTCAAAAATCCATACGATCCGCTGGTTCTGCCTTGGCGATGAATATGAATTTTGGGGCATGATACCTGGGCGATTCCATTTCATATGTCCGGCCGAAGACGGCACTCTGTTCCTGTTCGGTACCGACAGACTAGGGCGCGATATGTTTTCGCGCGTCATTGCAGGCTCGCGCATCTCGCTGACGGTCGGCCTTATCGGCATCAGCATCAGCTTCCTGTTGGGCCTCATTCTGGGCGGCATATCGGGCTATTACGGCGGCTGGATAGACACCGTCATCCAGCGCCTGATCGAGATCATCCGCTCGTTCCCTGAGCTTCCGCTATGGATGGCGCTCTCCGCCTCCTTACCGGTCAACTGGTCGCCGATCATGGTCTATTTCGGCCTCACTATCATTCTCGGGCTGATCGACTGGACCGGCCTGGCGCGCGGCGTACGCTCGAAACTCCTGGCGCTGCGCGAAGAAGATTTTGCCACGGCCGCGATGCTGCTCGGCGCCCGGCCGAGGCGAGTCATCGGGCGCCATCTGATCCCCAGTTTCATGAGCCATTTGATTGCTTCGGCGACGCTCTCCATTCCGTCCATGATTCTCGGAGAAACCGCGCTGTCCTTCCTCGGGCTGGGGCTTCGCCCGCCGATCACAAGCTGGGGCGTGCTGTTGAACGAAGCACAGAACATCAACGCGGTGGCGCTCTATCCGTGGCTGATGCTGCCCGTTGTGCCGGTTATTCTGGTCGTGTTAGCGTTTAATTTCTTCGGCGACGGTCTGCGCGACGCCGCCGATCCCTACAAATAAGAGACCGCGCACGCGCTATCACGCATTGTTGAGCGCGATTTATTGGCGCTCGGCGCCCTGCAGCAACATATATCTCACAGGGCTGCTATCGCTCAGGGCTGCCACAACTGTTGGACCTCTGGTAATGATTCGTATTCGCACGCTGATGCTCGCCGCGCTTTTTCTGGTATTTTGGCCCGCTTATATTTCAGCAGACGACGTGGTTCTCGAAAGATGGCCCGAGGGCGGCCATATTCGCGTTCTCGATCCGCGTGCTCTTGCACCCGACGAGGCGGAGAAAATTTACGACGCGCTATTGGACAGCTTGGTCACCGGCTATCTCAAATCGGGTATGGATAAAATGGATTACCGCGCCTGGAAGCGGCTCAACACCACGCCCTATATTTCGGATCAGCACGGCTCTCGGTTCGTCAATGTGTACCTCAACGACAAATCGAGTGATTTCTTCACAGCGAGTGCGGATCAGCCGATGCCGGTCGGCAGTATCGTAATCAAGGATTCGATTTCCGCGGTCGAATCTGGCGGCATTTCACGCGGGCCACTGTTTACGATGGAGAAAATGCCGCCGGGCTTCGCGCCTAGATTCGGCGATTGGCGCTACGCGATGATCATGCCCAACGGCAAGCTATTCGGCACAACCGGCGGCGACGGCAACCGGGCGGTTGAATTTTGCGGCGAATGCCATCTCCAGGTAGCAGAGCGCGATCACCTGTTCGAGCTGCCGGAGGAATTTTTGCGGCGCTAAATCTTGCGCAGCCAGAGCGACGATTCGAAAGCGCCCTCCGGTCGTAAAATGCGCGAAACGCCAGTGCGGCCGAGAACTTCACGCATTCTCGATACCACGAAGTGACTGGCGAACACCGGTGCGTAGGATTTCGAAGTCAACAGCGCTGCCACGGCAAGCTGTTCGTTGTAACCGCGCCACGCCCAGTGCGGCGGATAGTCATCAGGCAGGAAAATATCGTGAAAATGTACCAGAACGCCCGATGGCAGGGCGGGCAGGGCGCGGTTGATCAACAGGTCGACATCCGAGCCCGGCATCAGGACATGGCTTGAATCGATAAACAGCATATCGCCCCGACTGAGCGAATCGAATACTTGCAGGCCGATGTCCTGCACTGGCGCGCGCAGCAATTCGAGGTCTGGAATGCCAGCCAGACTGCTGCGCGGATGAGGATCAATGGCGGTGATGCGGCCGTTGATGCCACCGTCGCGCATGGCGCGGGCGAGAAAGCGTGTGGAATGGCCGGAGCCGACTTCAACGATATGACGCGGCCGTCCAGCCCGCACCAAGGTATAGGCCGCCGCCGCATCAAGGCGGGGAAACCAATCCTGGTTCCAGCGCGGCTCGGGCGGCGAATCCACGCTAATTTTCTTGAGGTCGGGGAGGAGCCCATCCATGCCTTCGAGCAAGGTGCGGAAATCATCCTCATACGCATGTAGCAATTCACCGAGAACGGCGTAAGGCGCCCGCCCGCCCGGGCGCGGCAAGGCATGCGCATAACGATAGGGAATAAAGAAACCCTTCTGCGCCAACCCTAATACTGTTGCCAGACCCATCACCGTGCGGCGCATGCTCATGACATCGCGCGCTTGGTCAAGGGCGCAGCACCAAACCCTCGCGCGCGACGACAGTGCCGGGGCGCGCCGCGGCCGCGTCATGCGCTATTTGGTCCATGAACTTGTCGTCATGTCCCGGATCGTGATGAAAAACAACGAATGTTCCTGCGTCCGCAATGTTGCACAGCTTGACGCCTTCGTTCCAGGTCGAGTGACCCCAACCAACATGTTTAGGATATTCCTCTTCCGTATAGGTCGAATCATAAATCACCAGATTTGCTGATCTGGTCAATTCGACCAGCGCTTCGTCGGGACCGTCTTCAGTGTGTTCGTGATCAGTCAGATAACAAATGGAGCGGCCGTCAAATTCAATACGGTAACCAGAGGCGCGGTTGGGGTGATTGAGATGGGCGGTACGCACCACGATACCAGGCCGAGGTTCGATGGTGTCACCGATGATGAAATCTTCGAACACAATATTGGCGCGCAGGGTCTCTGAATTTAGGGGATTTAGGGGGTCATTCAAAAGACCGAGCATAAGGTCCTCGATACGATGCTCGGGAATCAAATGCCCGGCCCGAATATGAAGCCGCGTTTCCGCGTCCAAGCCGGGAGAAAAATGCGGCCAGCCCCAAATGTGATCATAATGGGTGTGCGTGAGGAATAGGTCAGCATCGAGCGGGCCTTCGCCGCGCAATCTCTTTCCCAGTTCTGAAAATCCGGTCCCGGCATCAAAAATCAGCAAATGTTCGCCGCACCGCACTTCGATGCACGATGTGTTGCCACCATAGCGCGAGGTTGCCTCTCCTGGGCAGGGGATGCTGCCTCGCACGCCCCAAAAGCGCACGAAAAATTCGAGCTCTGTGGCCACGCGTTTCCCCGCCAAAGTTTCATCTAGAATTGGCCGCAGTCTGCCTCAAGCGCCGCTCGGGCGAAACCCCAAATCGAATACATTCTTTTTCACGTCGTCTACACAGGAGCGCTCACCTGAAGTAGGGTTTGCCCAGATTCGCCGTGCCGGCCCGCCGTCGCCTCTCGCAACCTTCGCCAACCAGAGAAATCCTCATGACTCCGTCGATCGAACTGACCATAGATGGCCACTGCGCCACATTGACGCTCATGCGCGAAGCGGAACTTAACCGTCTGCGCGAGGCTGACTTGACGCGTCTGGAGACACTAATCGAACAAATCGATGCGGCCGCGGATGTTCGCGTGATCATTCTTACCGGGAGCGGAGCGAAATGTTTCAGCGCGGGGTTCGAGATCAGCGAAATCGAAGGCGCCGATTGGGAGAAGAATCAGTTCGAGCGGACCGTCCGGCGGCTCGAAGAGGCACGCCCGGCCGTCATCTGCGCGCTCAACGGTTCGGTTTATGGCGGCGCCTGCGAATTGGCGCTGGCCTGCGACTTCCGCATCGGCGTCATCGGCATGGAACTGCGTCTGCCGCCTGCGGCGCTTGGTCTGATCTATTTCGCGTCCGGATTGAAGCGGATCGTCTCGCGCGTTGGCCTCGGCGCCGCCAAGCGCCTGTTGCTCACCGGCGAGCGCATGGACGGCGAGACATTGCTGAACATCGGCTTTCTCGATCGTCTGGTTGAACCTGAGGCGCTGGCCGGTGAATGCGACGCATTAGCGGCCCGCATCGCCGCCCTCTCGCCGCGCGCGGTCGCGGGTATGAAGGGTCTCTTAAACGATATCGCGGCGGGACAGTTGGACGAAGCGGCGGCGCGGCAAATCGCGCTGGACTCGTTCCGCTCCGAGGACGCCAAAGAAGGCATTCGGGCGTTCAAGGAAAAACGCGCGCCACGTTTTACCGGCCGCTAGACCCATAAATCTGACAGCAAACTCGGAAACTTAGTGGCGTCAGAACCTCATTCCGCCAGCGTCGCGGTGGAGCCGCCGACAAGCTGGTCTGGTGTTGCGCTCGGCCTCGGCCTTGGTGCGCTCGCCGCCTATCATTTGTTCAAGCTGCCACCGGTCCTGCCGATACTGCTCAGGCAATATGACTACGGTCTGTTCGCGGCCGGCGGCTTTATGTCGATCTATGCCGCCATCGGTCTCGCCACCTCAGCCTTGTTGGGCGCGAGATTGCAGCGGTACGGGATGCCGCCGTTCCTGCTCGCCGCGGCGTTGCTCTTTATCGTCGGCAGCGTCGTTACCTTGGCCGCGCCTGCCGCCATTCCCTTAATGTTTCTGGCGCGCGGATTTGAGGGACTGGGCTTTGCGATTCTCGCCGTCACCGCGCCGGTGCTGGCGACCACCAGTGCCAGCAGCCGCCACAAGACCATCGCCATCGCGCTTTTTGCGGCGTGGATTCCGTTGGGGCAATTGATTGCCATGGGCGTCGCGCATCCGTTTGTCGGGAATGCCGAATGGCGCCCGGTATGGTGGGTCGGCATCGGACTCACCGTGGTGGTGATCGGATTGGGCTGGCGCGCGGCGATCCACAATGCGCCACGCCGCGCCGCGGCAAACTCCGGCGGCCCCATGCCGCTTGGCGATTTCTCCCGGCGCCACCGCTTGGCACTGGCCCTGGTGGCGGCGAGTTTTACCCTGTGGTCGACGGAAATGTTCGCCATGTTGACATGGCTGCCGCAATATTTGGTGGAGGCGCGAGGTCTGGGCGCCGAGTCCACCATTCTCGCCTATGCCATACCGTCAATTTTGATACTTATCTTCAGTATCGCGAGCGGCTTTCTGTTGCGCGCCGGGATGCCACTCGCCCCCGTCCTCGCACTCAGCCTAGCCTTTCAGGCTGCGGTTTGGTTTGGGTTACCCTATTTGGACAACAGCCTTCTCGGGTTGGCAGGGCTCATTATTTTCGGCATCGCTGCAGGAATCTCGGCGACTTTTCTGTTCGCGGCGCCAGCGCTGATCCTCGGCGCCGCAAACGCCGGCGGCAGCGCTTTCGGTATCATCATGACCGGGCGCAATTTCGGAGTCCTGCTGGGGCCGATCCTGCTGCCGCCCGTTTTGCTTAGCATGGGTTCATGGCAGGGCATCGGCCAGGTGTTCGGCGGCGTGTCAGTGGCCGGAGCATTTGCAGCCCTGGCGCTCAGCCTGATGTTGGCGCCGCGCGGCGGCGCGCGTTAACTTATCGCACGAGCCGGTAACCGCCGCCTTCCGTTACCAGAAGCTGAGCACTGGAAGGGTCTACCTCAATCTTCTGGCGCAGCCGGTAAATATGGGTTTCCAACGTATGTGTGGCAACGTCGGCGTTGTAGCCCCAGACTTCGTTCAAAAGGACATCGCGTCCGACCACTTCGTCGCGGGCGCGGTAAAGATATTTGAGGATCGCGGTTTCCTTTTCGGTCAGGCGAATTTTGCGCTCGGTATCTGGGTCTATCAGAACCTTAGCGGCCGGGCGGAAGGTAAATCGGCCGATGCTGAAGGTCGCATCCTCACTTTGTTCATGCTGGCGCAACTGGGCGCGGATACGCGCCAACAGGACGCCGAGGCGGAATGGTTTGGTGACATAATCATTGGCGCCTGAATCGAGGCCAAGAATCGTGTCGGCTTCGCTGTCGGCGCCGGTCAACATGATGATTGGCGCCTTGACGCCGTTCCGCCGGAAGAGCTTGCACAATTCGCGACCGTCCATGTCGGGCAGGCCAACATCGAGCAAAACCAGATCGAAGCTTTTAGTTTTGACGATTTCAAGCGCCTCACCGCCATTGACCGCCTCGGTGGCGAAAAATTCCTCGTAGACGCCAAGCTGCTCGGCCAGGGATTGGCGCAAGGCGTCGTCATCGTCGACCAGTAAGATACTCTTGCGGGTAGTCATAAACACATCCGAAGCAATGTCATCATCAGATAAGGTAAATAGCCGTCACCTATACAGGACATAGATAATGGTGAAAATTCATCAAACCGCAATGGCGAGGTATCGATGGCTGGTGACGCACCTATGAATATTTCGGCCACCACATTGAGTGGACCGGTGGTGATGCTAGAACCATTGCGGCGGAATCATTTGCGCGGCCTTAGAGAAGCGGCACGGGGCACTGATATCTGGCAATACATGGCCGCCGATCTGTCCGACGCAGACAGCTTGGAGCCGTGGTTTACGGAAACCCGTCGATTGGAGAAAACCCGGCAGCAACTATCCTTTGCCATCCGAATGACGCAAGGCGGTGCGCTCGTCGGCAGCACCCGCTATTTGAATATCGCAGCGGAGCACCGCCGCCTCGAGATTGGCTGGACCTGGCTCGCGCCAAGCCATTGGGGCGGGCGTGCCAATGCGGCGGCAAAATTGCTACTGCTAGAACATGCCTTCGAGACACTGGGCGCCCAGCGGGTCGAACTGCGGACCGATGCGCTCAACCAGCGCGCTCGCCGCGCGATCTTGAAATTGGGCGCGGTGGAGGAAGGATTGTTGCGCCGCCATATGGTGATGCCCGGAGGCCGCGTGCGCGACACCGTCCAGTTCGCGGTAATCGACGAAATCTGGCCCGCGGTCAGGGCCACGCTCGAAGCACGAATCAGCGAATCCTAGGCGCATTCAGCCCGGCAAAATTTGCCGCTGTGGTGATTTGACTGTGAAGCACCGCCAAAAGCTTTTGATATCGCACCACCAATTTTTGGCCCGCCTTTTGCAAGAGTAACGTGAAAGGATTCGCCGTGGCATTCGACAATCTGCAATTCATGAGCACGCGCGATCGCGCGAGCGTTCAATACCATGACAAATTGTTTGGTCTCTCCGGCGCGCCGAGAGAGCCGAATAGCGGCAGGGAGTTCAGCCAAGTCATCGCCGAGGCCGCCGGATTGGACGGCGAAAGCGTGCTGGCCGAGCGTGAGACCGAGGCGTTTTTCGGTGCTGACGGCTTCGGCTTTGACGATTTTCTCGATCTCATCAATCCACTACAGCATATTCCCCTCGTCTCAACCATCTACCGCGAACTTACCGGCGATACGATCTCCCAGGGCGCACGCATTCTGGGTGGCGCCATTTTCGGCGGCTCGATCGGCTTCGCGGCGGCGCTCGGCAATGCGGTGGTCAAACAGGTAGCCGGCAAAGATGTCGGAGAACTTGCGCTGGCGCTGTTCGATTCAGATCCGCGCGAAGACGAGAGCCGCAACGCCGCGTTTACGCCGACACCAGTGGTAAGCGATCCGGAAACTGAAGTTCTGACCAGAATCGCTCCCGCGGCTGGCCCGACGCCGGCGCCGCTGATTGATATCGCGCCCGAAGAAAATCCGGCCGAATTGACACCGCGCCCAGACGCGCTTGGATTTCTCGACCGCATGGATGAAGGACAGAAAGCGTTGCTGCTGTCCTCGCTCGGCGTCGTGCCCGACTCGGTGGAGACTCCCGCGATCGATACAGCTGTGCGCAACGCAATCCTTCATTCGAAAGAAGCGAAGACGCTCATCCCGCACGCTTCCGCGGCTTCGGACACTGTATTCTCGGCCGGCAACAAAATGGATTGGCCAGAAGTAGCTGTGCCGCCGGGCGTCGATCCAGCCTCGCCTGATTGGGTCGCCGAAGCCATGAGTAGGGCTCTCGACAAATACGAAAAATCCTTTGGCGGCGCGCACGATCGCGGCGATCTCTTGGATTCCAAAATTTAGGATGCGGGCATGAGCGGTGGTCCATCCGATCGAAATACGGCTCCGGAAAGCCGCGACCTGAGGGTCGATGAATCGGGAATACTGCGCTGGAATGAGGCCCGCTTTCCGTGCGCGCTGGGCCAGGGCGGCGTCCGCCGCGAGAAAATCGAGGGGGACGGCGCCACGCCGCTTGGCATGTTTCCCTTGCGCCGCGTGCTCTATCGCCCCGACCGGCTGGCGCCACCGCGCACGGCGCTTCCTCTGGCGCCGCTGTCGCCGCGCGACGGCTGGTGCAACGACGCCGAGCACCCGCTTTATAATCACCAGATCCGCCAACCCGTGCAGGCGAGTTGCGAACTTCTGTGGCGCACAGATTCGCTCTACGACGTAATCGTCGTGCTCGGCCAGAATGACAATCCTGTGGTGCCGGGTGCCGGAAGTGCGGTGTTCCTGCATATCTCGGGCGAGGACCTCAAACCGACGAATGGCGGCGTGGCGCTACGTAAAGAGGATTTGCTGGCTATTCTCAGCGCCGTGCATCCGTGTGCACGGCTCTGCGTTGAGAAATCAGAGTGACGAGAATCGCTGGGCGGCTCTAAACCGGCCGCGCACCGAAAATTGCGCTGCCGACTCGGATATGCGTGGCTCCGAAGGCGATGGCGGTCTCGAAATCAGCGGTCATGCCCATGCTCAATTTGGTCAGACCATGGCGCTCGGCAATTTTTCTGAGCAGGGCAAAATGCGGCGCCGGCTCCTCGCCGTTCGGCGGCAAGCACATGAGCCCGACCAGCGGCAAGGCGTATGTTTCCCGGCAAGCCTCGATCAGGGCATCTGCGTCGCCCGGCAGCACACCCGATTTCTGCGCTTCCTCACCGGTATTGACCTGGATGAAACATTCCGGCCGGCGCCCGGATTGTGCCATTTCATCTGCAACCGCGCGGGCCAGCTTGTCGCGGTCGAGCGAGTGAATAGCGTCGGCCAGAGCGACCGCTTCGCGCGCCTTGTTGCTTTGCAAGGCACCGATGAGATGAAGCCGCGCCGCAGGATATTGCGCTTTCAGGGCCGGCCATTTGCTTTCGGCTTCCTGCACCCTGTTTTCACCGAAATCAATCTGTCCGGTAGCCAGCACCGGCAGGATAAATTCCGCCGCGCGTGTTTTCGACACGGTGATCAGGGTAATATCCGCCACGTCGCGGCCGGCCGCCTTGGCGGCGGCGGCAACGGCTCCAACAACTCGCGAATAATTCGCGGTAACAGATGACGATCCATCCGATTGCATGCTTTCTTGCGCCATGACAGCCTGTCCACCTCGTTGCCCATGAAAAGAATTCGATGAAGCTAACAGAGCTGGCGAAACGGCTCAATTCAGAGAACGCCGCAGGCTGCGGCCTGCCGCCGCTCTTATTGATCACCGACGCCCAACGCCTGCCCGATCCGGCCGGTGCGGCGGAGCGGCTGCCGCGCGGCAGCGCCGTGCTGCTGCGCGATTACGACCTGGTGGCGCGCGAAGCGCTAGCCCGCCAGCTTGCCGAGGTAGCGCGGCGGCGCGGCCTCAAACTGCTTATCGCCGGTGACGCAGTGTTGGCAATGCGCGTCGGGGCCGCGGGAATTCATTTGCCCGAAGCGCGGGCCGGCGAAGCGCGGCGCTGGCGCCACCGCCGTCACTGGCTGATCACGGTGGCGGCGCACTCAAGACAGGCGCTACATCAGGCTGCAATGTGCGGCGCCGATGCCGCGCTTCTGTCACCGGTCTTCGCAACTGCGAGCCATCCGGAAGAGCGGCCGCTCGGGTTAGAAGGATTCAATTTATTGGCCGCAAGGTCGAGGCTACCGGTCTACGCCCTTGGCGGGATCAACCCGAATAATGCGGCTCGGCTGTTGAACGGGCGCGCTGCGGGCATTGCCGCCATCGCTGCTTTCGCGGATTAGGAAGTTTCGATCGCGAATTCACCATCAATATAGGAAACCAAAGCGGTAACACTTTGTTCCACCGATTGCGCGTCGGTGTCGACGATTAGGTCTTGCGTCTCGGGCGCCTCATAGGGTGCGGAGATGCCGGTGAATTCGAGGATATCGCCGGCCCGCGCCTTGCGATACAGGCCCTTTGGGTCGCGCTCTTCGCAGAGCGCTAGCGGCGCCTTAACATAGACTTCGTGAAACGCCCCGCTGGGGTAACGCTCGACCGCCGCGCGGGCACGCACGCGATCCGAACGGTACGGCGAAATGAACGCTGTGAGCACGACGAAACCGGCATCAGCGAACAGCGCCGCCACTTCACCGACACGGCGAATATTCTCCGCCCGGTCTTCCGGCGAAAAACTTAAGTTTGCGTTCAGCCCACCGCGCACATTGTCGCCGTCGAGCACATAGACCTGATAGCCTTTTTGGAAAAGCTGACGTTCCGCCTCGAGCGCGATTGTGGTTTTGCCCGAACCGGAAAGCCCGGTAAACCACACCACACCGCCTTTATGGCCGTTACGTTGGCGCCGCAAATCCAGGGAAATACCGGCATCGACAGCAAACAGGTTGCTCGACTTGCCGGTGATGAGCTGGCGTTGATCCGGGTAGCCGCGCATCGAGATAATGCCGCCGCCGGCGATGTCGTAACCGTCGACGATAACGAACCGGCCCGTGCGGCGGTTTTCCGCGAACTCATCCAGCGCTAACATGGCGCGGCCGCGCAACACCACTTCGCCGACGCCGTTGCGTTCGATCACCGCATCGCTCGCAGCAACTTCAGTCATCGCGAGATCGTCGATATCGATGACGCGGTCGATGGATTGCACTTCCACCGGCGCCTCATGTGTGCCGAGCTTGAGCTTGTAGCGCTTTCCGGCGGCAAGCGGCTCTTTGCCGAGCCAGAATACATGGCCGCGAAAGACGTTCGATTCGAGCGGCGGCCGAGAGACATGACTGATCACTTCACCGCGCTCGATGAATATCTGATCATCGAGAATGAGGCCGACCGATTGCCCCGCCTCGGCGCTGGTGCGCGCGTCCGTCTCCGGCCAGCTTTCGATACGCAGCACATGCGCCTTTTTGTTGGACGGCGAGAACAACAGCTCATCGCCGACTTCCAACGCGCCCGATTCAATTCGCCCGGCAATGATGCGGCGGTCATCGAAATGATAAATATCTTGTACCGGCATGCGGAGCGGCGCTTCGGAATCAGCTTCCGGCAACTCGATCGCATCGAGCGCTTCGGTAACAGTTGGCCCATCATACCAAGGGCTGCGGTCAGACCGTTTGTCGATATTGTCGCCATCGCGCGCCGACACCGGAACAACATGGCTTGGCGATATACCAAGCCCAGCCAAATAATCACGAATATCTGCCTCGACGACGGTGAACCGCGCGGCATCAAAATTGACCGCGTCCATCTTGTTGACCGCGACAACGATGCGGCTGAGACCGAGCAGATGAAGAAAATACGCATGGCGGCGGGATTGCTCGCGCACCCCTTCTGCAGCATCGATCACCAGCAGCGCCGCCGAACAAGACGCAGCGCCGCTGACCATGTTCTTGACGAACTCGCGGTGACCCGGCGCGTCGACGATCACATAATCGCGCATCTTCGTGCTGAACCAAATATGCGCCGCGTCGATGGTGATTGCCTGATCGCGCTCGGCTTGGAAGGCGTCCATGACAAAGGCCCACTCGAAAGCCATGCCGCGGCGTTCGCACATCTTGCGAATTGATTCGACCTTGCCATCAGGAAGCGTGCCCGTATCGTGCAGCAGGCGGCCGACCAGAGTGGATTTGCCGTGATCGACATGGCCGACGATAGCGATATCGAGGCGGCGCGCACCGGGCGCTTGTGCGCCTGCCACCTGTGCACCGGCCACTTGTGTGCCGTCGGTGTGTGTGCCGTCAGTGAAAACAACGAATTTGCGGGGTGGTTTGGCCATGGCGGGCTACATGTAACCGTCAGCGCGCAAGCGCTCGAAGGAATCTTCCGCTTCATGGTCCATCGCCCGCCCGGCGCGCTCGGCCGCCGTCGTAACCCGTAGCTCAGCGATGATTTCATCGATCGTCGTTGCCTCGCTATCGATCGGGGAGGTGATGTCTTCGTCGCCGAGCGAGCGGTAGCGTTTGCCGTCGCGCGCGAAATAGAGCGGCACGGTCGGGATGTTTTCCCGCTTGGTATAGAGCCACACATCTATTTCAGACCAATGCAGCAGCGGATGGATGCGGATATGTGTGCCCGGCGGAAAATCCGTCTTGAACTGATCCCAGAATTCTGGCGGCTGATCCTTGAAATGCCATTGCCCCGCTTCGCCGCGCGGACTAAACACCCGCTCCTTGGCACGCGTGCTTTCTTCATCGCGGCGGATGCCGGCAAACACACCGGTAAAGCCTTCGCTTGCCAACAAGGATTTAAGGCCCGCGGTCTTGCGCGCCGCGGCGCGCGCCGCCGGCGGCAAGGTGGCGTCCATGTCTTCGATCGGCGGGCAATCACCGACGATCAAATTGAGGCCCCATTCCTTGGCGTAATGCTCACGAAACGCATACATTTCGGCAAATTTCTTGGCGGTGTCGACATGCACCACCGGAAACGGCACATGGCCGAAGAACGCCTTGCGGCAGAGCCACAACATCACGTTGGAATCCTTGCCGAGCGACCACAACATACCCAACCGTTCGAGCCTGTTATAGGCCTCGCGGATGATATAAATGCTTTGATTTTCAAGGGCTTCCAAATGGTCCAGCATCATATTCACAAAATAATTTCGGTATTTACTAAATTACCCAATTTCTTGCCGTCTTTTAGTATCCCTTCGGCACATAGTCAAACCGTTCCATCTGCTCGCGGTGATTGCCGAGCAAACGGCGAATTTGTGCTGGCGTTAGCTGAGTGCGCCAGTTTCCCGACTTTCCTGAACGGAAGAAAGACTTTTGCACCGGCGTGCGTTCGACAAAGCCGCTTTTCTTCTCCTGAGTACGCAGCACTTTGAAGGATGAAAAACGCACTGCTCGCAGCAAAGCCTCACGCGCCGGATTCAAGCCAAGGAAACGCGCAATGGCGGCAAAGGTGACGGCCGGCCGGGACGCCATATCTTCGTAACGCACGACATGAAGCGCGGGATGTGCGATTTGAGTCCAGCTTTTGACATGGCTCGACCAATCACTGTGATGTTCGGGTACATGGCTTGCACTGACTGGCGTTTCGAATCCGCGCCTCGCCATGAGATCGAGAATATCGTCCACCTGCATGCCTAAATGGTCGGCGTAAGAGAGCGTAATATCGAGAGGATTGCGCACCACATATATCACACCGGCGGTCTCAGACTGGCTAATCATGGCGGTGCCGGCGACCTCGACCAGGGCATTGTGAGTTTTCACGAAAACCGAATTGACAGAGCTTGCGGCGATGCGCGCATGCACTTTGGGCCGAAGGCGCGCTAAATCCTCAACGCTTAACGCCGGCGGCGGGCGGGCATCAAACTCGGCATACCAGTTCGCCTGGCTGTCGCCGTGTGTCAGCGCCGCCATCTTGTTAATATCCACAGGCTGTTCGGAATTGGTGATCAGGTTGAGCAAGAACGCGCGCAGCCAGGTGTTGCCGGATTTCGGATAAGAAGCGAGCCAAACGATATTACCCATGCAACAACCCGTGCCTGTTCAGCCGGCAGCCGGCACGTCGCGCGGCTTGACCCAGAATTGATACATCGCCACGAATGTATGGGGATTGTCGGTCTCGAAGAGATGCCAATTTTCGAGATTTAGGGCGCCGGGGTCATTGGGAAAACGAGCCCGGTAACGATCGATGACCGCACGCTCGCGCATCTCAAAGCCGATAAATTCAAGGTCCAACGCGTCCAAGCAGCGGGCGATCTCAGGCAGGGTAAAACGATGCTCCTCGACATGAAAAAGAAGATCGCGGCATTCCGAAAGGGTATAAAAATCGTGCAGCGCCAATACCCGTTTCAACGGCGCATCGTCGGGCAAAGCGATGATCTCCTGGCGATAGGATCGGATGCGATCCGCCGGATCTTCATCCGTCACCAAATCTGCGCCCAGTTGAACGAAATCAGCACGCGCCAGTTCGCTGTAGAGGCCTATTTTCATAACGCCCCCGGGTTTCAGCAAGTTGCGCAGAATGCGCCACCCCGTCATCGGTTCGCGCATGTGATGCAACACGCCGCCGCAATCAACCATGTCGAAACGGCGCTCAAATCCGGCCAAAGCGAGAATATCGCCACGTGCCCACTCGATGCGATCAATGCCCAACGCCTCGGCTTGGCGATTGCCATAGGCCAGGCTGGCCAGGCTGAGATCCATCGCCAGCACGCGTGAATTTCGGTAGTGCAAAGCTGCGGCGATGGCATGCGCCCCGGTGCCGCAGCCCGCAACCAACAGATCGGGCTCAGCCGAGATATTCAAGCCGGCGAGATTCGCGTGCGGAAAGAGATCACCGAGCAGCGCACGCACCGGCATCGATTTGAGCCGGGCCCGGCTGGTCCAGCGTGGATAAGGGCTTTCTTCGTACTGACGACGCACCTTGCTGGAAGTTTCATCATCGCTGTCGCCAAGCTCGGGCAGGTTCGCCGCCAGTTTCCGTTCGGCGGCGGCGTGGCGGATTTGTTGCGTAATCAAGTGGCCGTAGGCATCGTCGCGCGCAGCCCATTCATGGCCCGCCAAATTTCCACTCGACACCAACCCATCCAACGAACGGTAGCAGGCAAGAACCGCGACGGCGGCACGCGGCGGGCGTTCATCGGGTTGACGCAGGCGGTCGTCGATTTGCTGTTGCAGGACCGCTGCGTTGGCCTTTTCCTCGCCACTCAGGAGATAGACATACTCATTGAGAAAACATTGCCGAGCCAGCGTGCAAAGAAAATGTAGTGTTTGCTGCGTTATCTGTTCGGGCAAACGGCCCGCAACCGCGAGCGTCAGTAGATTTTTGCGTATAGCCGTAAAAAGTTTTTCCAGAGCCGCATCCGGGACAATCACTCGCTGCAAGAGAAGGCTGGCAAAATCCGTACACAACGGCGCCAGCACATCACCCTTCTGTACCTCTTGCGCGCTCAAGGTGAAATCGCCGCGCTCTGCCGCGTGGACCAGCGGCGCAACCTGATGAGAGTTTCGCAGCAAACGGGCAGCCGGCGCCGCCAGAGGCTCGTGGTCGATTCCCTCAATCTTGAGACAGCGCTCCAGATCCTTCCACAATTGCGCGTTGGCTTGCAGGAAATTGGCGCCGCGTAAGCTGTTGGCGAAGGCCTGGGCGCGGTCCACATTTCCGGCGTCGAGATCTAGGGCGCGGCGAAAACAGGTGATGGATTCGCCCCATTTTTGTTGGCGGCGAAAAAGCGCCCCGAGGTTCATATGCAAAGTGGCGTCATGCTGATTGAACGACAGCGCATTTTGCAAGAGGGCTTCAGCCTCATCCAGCCGCCCCTGGTTGCTCCGTACCAAAGCAAGATCATTCAACGCCTGATAATTATCAGGATCAAGTTCTATCGCGCGTTCGAACTCAGCCTCCGCCGCCGCCAACACGCCGATGAATTTTAGCGCGGCGCCCAAATTGATATGCGCATTCGCGTCATGAGGCGCGAGCGCTACGGCGTCACGCAGAATTTTTTCAGCCTCCTCCGTTTCGCCCAATTCCAGCAACAATGCGCCGAGTGTGACCAGTGCCGGAACATAATGGGGAGCCAACGCCACCGCCGCACGCGCTTCGCTTAGTGCTTCTTCCGGCTGGCCACGTGCTTTCAAGAGAAGCGCCAGATTGTTCAGTGCCGGGACATATTTTGGATTGTGCTCAAGGGCCCGGCGGATATGCACCTCGGCCCTTTCGATCTCATCAGGCGCGGCCAACAGGATGCCGGCAATTGCGTTATGCGCCTCGAAATTTCGCTGCTCTACCGCGATGGCGCGGCGGAACGAAGCGAGTGCTTTTTGCTCTTTGCCCTCGGCGCGGAGCGCCAAACCGAGATTGTAGTGCGCCTGGCTGTTTTTGGGATCGCTGCCAACCGCCTGCTTTAGCAAGCGGATGGCGTCATCGGCGTGGCCGCTTTGCATTTTGGCGATGCCCATGAATTGGAGCGCATCGGCATGGCGCGGCTCGCGCGCGAGGACAGCCTCATAACCCGCCACCGCTTGATCGATATGGCCGTCACGATGCAGCCCCGTGGCGCGCTGCATCATCTCCCGCAATTCGGGATCCATGCTACCCGGCATCGCGGCGGCGGGACTCTTCTTTGTTCATTTGATCTCCGGTTTTAGCGGCCAGCGTCTCGCCTGGGCGCCGGACTTTAACCTCGCACCGGTCCGGAGGGAAGCGATTCTCCGGCGCCTCAATGTGCGTTCAGAATATAGCCGAAACACTCCATCATATTTCCGGTTTGGCCATCAACTTTGGGGGGCGCCCAGAGCGGCTAGTTAATTTAGTCCTTCTTCCTCACTGCCAGCCCGGTGCCGGCTAAAGAATGGAATCGGGCGGCAAACTGTTGATCAGCGGCTGGAGCTGCTCCTCGTATTGCCGCCAGCGCCCCACCGAGCTTGCATATATGGGTTGGCGCACTTGGGTGTTGCTGGCCGTAAACACGGGTCGCTTGGATCGGTGAAATTCAAGACAATCGGGATGCCAATCAAGTCCGCAAAAATCCAGCAGGCGGCGCGCTTGTCCAGGTAAATCGGCGACAACGGATTCATATTGGATGTCGTAAATAGGCAGCGGTAACACGCGCCGCCAATGCGCCATTAAATCGAGATAGAGACCGTAATATTCGCCAATTTCTCTTAGATCAAAACTCCACCCCTGGCCGTGGACGAAATTGGTGATGAAGCAGGAGAGGCAAGTATCCAAAGCGCTGCGGCGGCAGTGAACGATACGGGCATTGGGAAACAGCAAGTAAATGAGGCCCAAATATTGGAAGTTGCCCGGCATTTTGTCGCTGATGTAGGGCTCGCTTTTTTTTCGATCGAGCTTGTCAATATAGAGCTTTGCGGCGCTCGCCAAATTGGTTTCATCAAACCCGGCCAAGGCGAATGGATGTCCGCCGTCGGTCTTTGACCATTCGAAAAAGGCGTTCGCGATAATGCTGAGATGAGGCAGTTCTCCCAAGCCGGCGACTTGTGGATGGCTGGCCAGAATTTGCTCAGCCAAGGTCGTGCCGGAGCGCGGCATGCCGACAATAAAAATAGGTGTCGGCCCTTCAACGGGATTGCGCAAACGGCGTTCGAGAAGCTGCGAATCGAAGATCGCCTGGTAACTATCGAAAATCTTGCGGCTGTCCGCTATGGCATATTCAATGGCCTTGCGCCGCAAGCTGGCGCCTTGCGCCCAATGGGTAAAGGCCGCTTTGTGACTGCCGCGGTCGCTCTCCACCTTACCGGCGGCATAATGCAGGTCGGCGCGCTCATTATCGTTCCAATCCCGCTCGGCGAGGGCGACAAGCAGGGTGTCAGAAAACGCATCCCCCTCGGCCACGCGACGCGCATGAGCATAGTTTACATAAGCCCCGGTAAGGCGCCCATTCAGGGTGATCGCCTTGCGGAAATGGGAAATCGCCTCCTCGATACGGCCGCAAACCTGCAGTGCGCTGCCCAAACTCTGATGCCCTTTGGCGGAAGATGGATCGAGCCGTACGGCGGCCTCGCCGCAACGCATCGCATCATCAATATGTCCGAGGAAATGCGCTGCCTGACTCAAATAAACATAAGCTTCGGCAAAATTAGCGTCCAATGCGATAGCTCGTTCGTAATGAGTGATGGCGGAATTATGCGCTCCCTTCCGCCACAGAATGGCACCAAGATTCACATGCAGGGCGGCGTCGTCGGGTTTAACCGACAACGCGCGGCGCAGGAGGACTACGGCTTCGTCTTGCCGATCCTGATTTTTACGGATCAACGCAAGATCATTCAGGCTTTCGCTGTTGTCCGGGTCAAGTTCCAGCGCGCGTTCGAATTCCGCCTCGGCCGCTTCCTGTGCGCCCCTATTAATGAGCGCAGCGCCTAAATTGGTATGCGCGCTAGCGTCCTCGGGAGCGAGCGCCACGGCGTCGCGAAGAATTTGTTCGGCTTCCTCCGTTTCGCCCATTTCCAACAATAACGCGCCCAGCGTGACCAGCGCCGGAACATTTCGTGGCGCCAATGCGACCGCCGCACGCGCCTCGCTCACCGCGTCTTCCAGCCGGCCACACGCCTTCAGGAGAAGCGCCCGATTGTTCAGTGCTGGGAGATATTTTGGATTGTTCTCCAAGGCCCGGCGGATATGCGCCTCAGCCGTGTCGAGCTGATCGGGCGCGACCAGCAGAATGCCGGCAATCGCGTTATGCGCCTCAAAATTTCGTGGCTCTACCGCGATGGCGCGGCGAAAGGACACAAGCGCATCTTGCTCCTTGCCATTGGTGCGGAACGCCAAGCCGAGATTGTAGTGCGCCCGGCTGTTTTTGGGATCGCTGCCGACCGCCTGCTTTAACAAGCCGATGGCTTCATCGGCGTGGCCGCTTTGCATCTTGGCGACGCCCAAGAACTGGAGCGCATCGGCATGGCGCGGCTGACGCGTGAGGACAGCCTCATAAGCCGCCATCGCCTGGTCGATGCGTCCGTCGCGATGAAGCCCCGTCGCCTGCTGCATGATCTCCTGCAATTCGGGATCCATGCTGCCCGGCGGCGCGGCGCGGGTCTGTGCTTGGCGACTTCGGCGCTCTTTTCTGTTCATCCGATCTCCGGTCTCAGCGCGTCAATAGGCATCCGGGATATAGCCAAAACGCTCCATTTGCTCAGCATGGCGCTCGACGACGCGGCGCACCTGATCGGCGCTCAATACGCCCCGCCACTGATCCGATTTGCCAACCCGAAGTAATTTTGTTGAAGCTTCGGTGCTACGCGCATAAGTGGATTTTTCCTGTTCCACCGCTAGATTGTCAAACGTGGAATACCGTATCGCTCGGTCGATCCGCGCCGGCGAAGCATCGAAACCGAAGAATGTGGCCACGGGCCCAAAAGATTTTTCCGGTACCGACAGCATGTCTTCATAGCGCAGGAGGTGAAGCCCGGCATGGCGCTGCTGGGTCCAACTCAAGACATGGGTCGACCAACTGCCGTGGAATTCGTAGGCGAATTGATCGCTGTTCTCGGATTCATATTCGGTCTCGAGCCGGAGGATCGCGTCATCGATGCTGCACTCATCCGCCGCCGCCAGGGACAGCGCCAAATCGAGCGGATTGCGGACCAGATATATCGCCGCTGTCGTATGCTCCATAGTAATGGTGGCAGAGCCGCCGCGCGACGCCAAAGCCGCCTGGGTGCTGGCGAAAACATTGTCGGACCGAAGCTCGGCAATGGTCTGATGTGCCGCGGCTCGGCGTTCAGCCGTTTCATTCCGCGACCAAGCGCTGAGGGGGCGGGAATCCAACTTCATGAAATGCAGGGCGGCCGCCTCCGGCGTGCAAAAGTTGCGAATTATTTCCGCACTCGGTGTCTGATGGGCGTCGGAAATCAAATTGTACAGAAAGGCTTGCAGCCAGATATTGCCCGATTTGGGGTAGGAGGCAAGCCAGATGATGTTGCTCATTGTTTGTGCCTATCGCCAGAAAACGACTCGGTGCGAGTATAACTGCTCGACCCCGGCTAAGCGACGGAAGCGGGCATGCTCGCCGTCTGTCCAACCTTGCGCGCCAAGCGCGGCAGACAAGGCGTCGGCAAACTTGTCTCCCTCGGCAACGCGACGCGCATAGGCGTAGTTCTCATAAGCTTCGGCAAGGCGCTCATTTAGTGTAATGGCCTGACGGAAACGGGATATCGCTTCTTCGATGCGGCCGCCCGCTTGCAGGGCGCGGCCCAAATTTATATGCCCCTTGGCGGAAGACGGATGGAGCCGCACGGCGACTTCGCCGCAGCTGAGCGCTTCATCGAGGCGGCCGAGAAAAAGCATCGCCTGACCCAGATAGACATAGCGCGGTGAGAGCTTGTTCATAGTGTTTTACGGCGGCGCCACGATCGCCTTCTTGCCACAACAGGGCGCCCAGATTTAGATGTATGCGCGCCTGGTTCGGATCAAGTTTGAGCGCCCGAAGATAGTGGGTTTTTGCTTTGTCCGGTTTCGACAAACCTTCGTACGCGACCACAGGCTGCCATGCGTGGTGGAATTGCCATCGTCGAGACGAAGCGCCCTTTTGATCAGGGGAACAGCCTGCGCATGCTTGCCAGCTTGTACTTTCAGGGTGCCGTGAAAGTCTAATATATCGCCATTGTTGGGCGCAATTTTCGCTAATTTGACGAGAAGTTTTTCGGCCTCGCGGATTTGCCCGGCGCGGGCCAGCTCGGAAGCGCGCACCCATAAGGCGTTTGCATCCTGGGTGCCGCCTCCAGCCCTATTCGCGCGCCGTGTCACATCCGCCTCACACCACCGCAATGCCTGCGTCGAAATCTAATGCGGAGAATATTCTCCTGCCACCAGCATGACGCATGGAAGCCGAAATAGCCGGTTTGCGATAGGCAAAAAAAGGGGACGGCCCAAGGGCCGTCCCCAAAATTTCGAGATAAAATGACTGCTTAGAATGTCATAGCCGCACTTATCGCGAATTCGGTGAATTCGTTGTCCAACCCACCCACTGCAGTTCCATCATCAAAGTCGCCTCTGCGGATGGTTGCGCCGACATCAATCCCCGGGCCCAACACATAGGTGCCATTGAGCTCGTAAATCGTGAAATCGTCGGTCGTGTTATCAGCAGCCACCTCGACTTCTGCACTGCCATACATAAGGCCCACACCAAACGGTCCGGACCACCAAGACACGCCGATATCATAGTCCGTGCGCTCCATGCCGCGGCCGGCCGCATTATTAGAAACCTGATCGGACTCAAGCCAACCGCCACCGATGGACCATTCGCCGAAGCTAATTTTGCCGCCGAACTGCGTCGACCCGGGATTATTTTCGCAATTCTGATCCGATGCGTTGGCGATAGTAGTGGTAAGAGCCGGGGTTTGTGTAACTCTCGAAGCTACGGTAGTCACACCTGCTGCATTGACGTTGCAAGTCTCAAGTGTGTAGGCCTCGTAGCCGGCCATTAAACGGATATTGAAGTCGCCGAAATTGTTGCTGAACTCAGCAGCAACCGCAGCGTTGTTCTGGAGCCCGCCAAGAGCGTTACCGGCATTACCGCCATATTGATCGCCGTTGCTGTCGCCCGGTGAATAGCTCGCGCCGATGCGGAAGCCATTGAAGGTTGGTGAGAAATAAACCAGCTTCAAGTTATCTTCGATGCCCAGGCCATCGTCATAGGTACGGACGTTGAAGATACCGGTGGTGCCGTTGTTACCCGGGTTGCCAAAGATGAAGAACGGCGTGTTGACGCCGAAGTTATAGTTGCCGCTCGGCGCGAAATTCGTCATTTCCTGGCGCGCGCTTTCGATCTGACCAAATTTAATCTGGCCGAAGCTGCCTTGGAAGAAAGCATGACGTTCGTCGAGAGACTCACTACCGGCGGTGGCATCGGCGTTACCTTCGATGTTGAAGCTGACGCCAGCAGTGATGCCGTTATCAAGCGTCGTCGAACCCGAAATGGTGATTTCGATATCGTTAGCGATGGTCATGCTATTGGCAGCATTAGCAAACTGGCCATCGGCGCTATTCTGGTCGATAAAACCCATGGCGCTGCGGACATAACCGCCAACGCCAACTGAGATCGGATCTTCAGCTGCCTGGACTACACCGCTCGACACAACGCCAGCGGCGATGAGTGCGGTCGTCCCCAATAAAAGTGTTTTTTTCATGTGTTCAATCCTCCTCTGGAGAGATTATGGTTTCCCAGTTCGTCGCTGGCAGGGCCAGACCGCCTGGATGTGATCGCTATTAAGTCGCCTGCCTGCACATGAAAGTCACCAGCTTCCGGAGCTTATCACTCCTATTTTTCTTGTGACCATCTTGCCGACTAAAGGCTCGTCCAGCCGCCCTACTTGGGTCGACCGAAACTGAACCTATCCCTATTGAATCAAAGATCAAGCAAAATTGGACGTGCCCATTCTTCATTTTCGCAACACGTTGCAAAAATGCCGCACGAGTGTGTCAGAGACGATTATTTGTTTCACTGCGGCGCAGCGTCCGCCATGATTTTGCCGAATTGAACCAGTTTGTGATATGATAGGCGTACACCGTTATACTGCGTCGCATTCAACCGGTAAAACAGTGGCACGGCACGCTTTATTTGGCGGGCATACTCAACAATTTGGGCAACCGCACCGAGTGACGCAATGAGACTGAACATAGCAATATTCATCGCCCCGGTAATCCTAACTGGTCTGATTTCGGCACTCGGCGCGTGCGGATATTTCGATCCCGACCAGGTTCTGGTCACTAACCCGAAGACATCGCGCGGCCCTAACGCCGGCACCAGCGTTTTCGGCGAGGGCGGTATTAACTTTTTTGGCAACGCTGGAGAAGAGGAAGCGGGCGGAGGCGGCGCTGGAATCGGCGTCAACAGCCATTTGTGGCGTGCGTCGCTCGATACCATCTCCTTCATGCCGCTATCTTCGGCCGATCCCTTCGGGGGTGTGATCATTACTGATTGGTACGCGCCGCCGGATTCGCCGAGCGAGCGTTTCAAGATGACAATATTTATTTTGGACCGCGCGCTGCGGGCGGATGGCTTACGCGTCGCGGTATTCCGGCAGCAACAAAGCGACAAAGGTGACTGGATAGACAGTTCGATCAACCCGTCGACAGTTACCAGCCTCGAAAATAAGATTCTGGAGCGTGCCCGCCAGTTGCGCACTGGCGGCATCGGCGAGTAGCCGAACGCCACCAGCCGCAGGCGCACGGCGCGCGAGACCGACGCCCGCGCGGCGCCACGGCGTCAAAATATTCTCTTCGTCAACCTACAGTAAATTGACGTCATACCGGACATCATGAGCGAGCGATACAACGCCAAGGAAATAGAGGCCAAATGGCAAGCAAGTTGGGAAACTGACGGTGCTTTTCGGCCCGATCCCGATTCCCAGCAGCCGAAATATTATGTTTTGGAAATGTTTCCCTATCCGTCGGGGAAAATCCATATGGGCCATGTGCGTAACTACACCATGGGGGATGTGGTAGCGCGCTACAAACGGGCGCGCGGCTTCAATGTATTGCATCCGATGGGCTGGGATGCGTTTGGTCTGCCGGCGGAAAATGCCGCCATGGAGCGTGGTATCCATCCCGGCGAGTGGACCTACGCCAACATCGCCACCATGCGCCGCCAACTCAAATCGATGGGCCTGTCGATCGATTGGGAACGCGAAATCGCAACCTGCCATCCCGGCTATTACGTCCATCAACAGCGCATGTTCCTGGATTTTCTCGAGGCCGGCCTAGCTTACCGTAAGGAATCCTGGGTCAATTGGGATCCGGTCGACAATACAGTGCTTGCTAATGAGCAGGTGATCGAAGGGCGAGGCTGGCGATCCGGCGCGGTGGTGGAAAAGCGCCTACTATCGCAATGGTTTTTCCGCATCACAGAATATGGCGACGAGCTGCTGCAAGCGCTCGATGGTTTGGAACGTTGGCCTGACAAAGTGCGCGTCATGCAGAGCAATTGGATCGGCCGCTCGACCGGCGCCCGGGTCAATTTTGAGCTGCTCGGCGGCACGGGCGGCGAGGAGGCGGCGAAACCGCTTGAGGTCTATACCACCCGCCCGGATACGTTATTCGGAGCATCGTTTTGCGCGCTGTCGCCCAATCATCCGCTGAGCGCTGAGCTGGCGCGCGAGAATCCCACAATTGCGGCCTTCGCCGAGCACTGCAATCGTGTCGGTACAGGTGAAGAGGTCATTGAAAAAGCAGAAAAAATTGGCGTGGACACAGGGTTGCGCGCGCGCCATCCGTTTGTAGAAGGGCGCGAATTGCCGGTCTATGTGGCGAATTTTGTCCTCATGGACTATGGCACTGGGGCGATTTTCGGCTGCCCGGCGCATGATCAACGCGACCTCGAATTCGCGCGCAAATACGAACTGCCAGTAATCCCCGTGGTGTGCCCGCCAGACCAGGATGCCGAGTCGTTTGAGATCGGTGCGGAGGCCTATACCGATGACGGCGTACTGATTAATTCGGGATTTCTCAACGGTCTCGATGTCCCGAGTGCACTTGAGAAAGTCATCGAACGGTTAGCCGCATCCAACATCGGCGAGGCGACAATCAATTATAGATTGCGCGATTGGGGAATTTCTCGACAGCGCTATTGGGGCTGTCCGATTCCGGTCGTGCATTGTGCTGCCTGCGGCGTGGTGGCGGTGCCACGCGAAGAATTGCCGGTGCGCTTACCGGATGATGTCACCTTCGACACGCCGGGCAATCCGTTGGACAATCACACGGGCTGGCGAGAAGTGCCTTGTCCGTCCTGTGGCGCACCGGCGCGGCGCGACAGCGATACCATGGATACCTTCGTCGATTCCTCCTGGTACTTCGCGCGTTTCTGTTCACCGCGGGCCGACGAGCCGGTGACGGCAGCGGATGTCGATCATTGGCTACCGGTGGATCAATATATCGGCGGCGTCGAACATGCCGTCCTCCATTTGCTCTATTCCCGCTTCTTTGTGCGGGCGATGAAACGCTGTGGCTATGTGTCGATCGACGAGCCGTTCGCCGGACTGTTTACCCAGGGCATGGTGTGTCACGAAACCTACCAGGACGCGGCAGGTGGTTGGCTCTATCCGGAAGAAGTGACATCCGACGACAAGGGCGGATTGGTGCGCGTTAGCGATAGCGCGCCGGTTACGGTCGGCCGTTCTGTATCGATGAGCAAGTCAAAACGTAATGTCGTCGATCCGGAAGAAATCATCGATTCCTATGGTGCCGATACGGCGCGGCTCTTCATGCTTTCAGACAGCCCACCCGAACGTGATCTCGAATGGAGCGATACCGGGATTAAGGGTGCCTGGCGTTATCTTGGCAGCGTGTGGCGGATGGTAACCCAGCTTGACCAAGCCGCCACCGCTTCAGATAAGGACGGCACCGATGCGATAATCCCACCGGGGGATGTAAACCTTTTTGCCACCCAGCGAACCATTCACCAAACCATCGCCGGCGTCACGAACGATTTGGAAAAATTTCATTTCAATCGAGCTGTGGCGCGGGTTCGCCAATTGACAAATGAGCTCGGGGAAATGGACCGGAGTTCAGAGGCCGGCGCGCTAGTCTATCGTACTGGGCTGGAAATTGTCCTCCGGCTATTGATGCCGATGACCCCACATATATGTGCTGAGCTGTGGGGCTATTTGAAAAAAGATAAATCATTATTTCAACTGGAATGGCCGCAAGCCGAGCAAAGATACCTGAGTCAGGACAGCGTGACGCTGGCCGTGCAGGTAAATGGGAAAAAACGGGCAACCATTGAACTGCCTATTGATCATGACAATGCGAGCGCGGAAACCGCGGCGTTGGCCGACGAAGGGGTCCAACGTGCCATTGCGGGAATGGCGGTTCGTAAGGTGGTTGTCGTAAAAGGCAAGATCGTCAATGTCGTGGTTTAGCCTTCATCGAAGCGCGTCGTTCGGATTTGTGACGATGGCTATTCTTGCCAGCATGTTGGTTACGGGATGTGGTTTCACACCAATTTATAGCCAGGATAAATCAAATTCTGTTCGCCAGTATCTGCCTCTAGTTGAAGTTGCCAAGATAAGCGGGCATAGCGGCCTGCTATTGCGCAACCGGTTAAACGAAAAACTATCGCCAAAAAGTGTTGCCGATGTGCCGCAGTTTCGGTTGTCGATCGATCTTGAAAGCTCAACGCAAGCCCTGTTGATACAGTCGGACAATACGGCTACGCGCCAAAATTTGCGGATGAGAGCATCGTTCGCCTTGGTCGATTTGTCGAGCGGGGCCACAGTGTTTGAGGGAAATTCTGTTTCGGTTGGCAGTTACAATGTAGTCGGTTCTGAATTTGCAACGATCTCGGCTGAGGACAACGCGGCGGAGCGCGCCGCACAGGAAATCGGTAAAGAAATATTCGATTTGTTGGTGGTTTATTTTAATCGCAAAGAATCCTAATACCGAAAGCCAAAAGCGGAATAATCATGGTGGCGTTCAAGGGCTCACGAGGCCAAAAAATTTGCGCTCAGCCTCCCGCCAATGTGAAGGCTCTGCTGATTTATGGTCCAAATGCCGGATTGGTGCGAGAGAGTGCCAGGGGCGCAATCAAGTTCGCTGTGGAAGATTTGGCCGACGCCTTTCGTCTGTGTGAATTGCAGGCCCGTGATATTGTCGGCGATCCAGCCCGTTTGGCTGATGAATTAGGTGCGCTTCCATTTGGCGGCGGGCGACGGGCGGTGTGGCTCAAGGATGCCGGAGATAGCCACACGGGAATGATCTCGGCAGCGCTTGAGACTGAATGCGGGGATACTCTGCTTGTTGTCGAAGCCGCCAATTTGGGGCCCGGATCTTCATTGCGGAAGTTGTTTGAGCGGGACGCGGATCTCGGTGCCGTTGCCTGTTATGAAGACGACCAGAACAGCCTCAGAGATTATGTTGCCGAATTCCTGTCATCGAAAAATGCCAATATCGAGCCGGATGCCCTTTTTTGGCTACTGGAAAGGCTAGGCAACGACCGCATGCAGGTGCGGAATGAACTGGGGAAATTGATTCTCTTTGCGTTAAACGATGACCCATCTACGGATACGGGCGCGACGCGGATTACGTTGCAGATCGTCATGGATGGTGCCGGGGACGCCGGCGTGTGGTCTCTCGATCAATTGGCTGATGCCGTGGCGAACGGTGAATTGGCAAATGTGGACCGTTTTTTGGAACTTGCCGTCGAGCAGGGTGTTCAACCTATTAGTGCGCTGCGCTCCGTCGCCCGGAGATTTCTACAGCTGCACTATGTTGTCGGTCTGTCAGCAGCTGGCGGGTCCCTCGAAAAATTAATCTCGTCTCTTCGCCCGCCAATATTTTTTAAGCACCGGCCTGCCTTTCACCTTCAGGCAACGCATTGGTCTTTGCCGCGCATTGCCCAGGCGATGGGTATATTGTGCGAAGCGGAAATCGACTGCAAAACAACCGGCATGCCGGCTCATGAAATTTGCGCGAGGGCCCTGGTGCGAATCGGCGCGGCGGGGCGGGCTGGCAGGGCGCGCGGCTAATCTAGGCGCTTTAGGAATTCGTCTAATTGTTCCAATGTTTTATATTGGACGCTCAGGCTACCTCCGCGTTTTTTCTCGGTAATGATCACCTTTAATCCGAGACGATTGGACAATATTTGTTCCAGGTCTTTGAGATCAGCGCTTTTCTTGGAATCAGGATTGCGCGATGGCTTAGATTGGGTGGTCGCGGCGCGCATCATATTTTCTGTTTGCCGGACATTAAGGTTTTCGTCGACGATTCTTTCAGCAATTTCGACTGCATCAGGCGAACCCACCAAGACTCTGGCGTGACCTGCGCTCAATTTTCCGGCAATGGTGAGATCCCTAACTTGGGACGGAAGCGTTAGCAGACGAACTGTGTTGGCGATGTGGCTGCGACTGCGGCCGAGGGCCCGGGCGACTTCCTCCTGAGTATTGCCAAAGTCAGAAATTAGCCGCTGATAGGCTTCGGCCTCTTCGATAATATTTAGATTTTCGCGATGTATATTTTCAATCAGAGCGATTTCCAGCGCGTCCTGGTCGCCAATGAAGTGAATGATAACAGGTACTTCATGAAGACCCGCGCGCTGTGCGGCGCGCCACCGACGTTCACCAGCGATAATTTCATAATCGCCGTCTGAACCCTTTGCTGGGCGTACCAATATAGGTTGGAGGATGCCTTGTTGGCGAATTGAGTCCGCTAGGGTAGCTATCTCAGAATCGGCAAATTCTTTACGCGGTTGCAATCTGCCGGCCCGAAGGCTGGCGATCGGTAGCACACGGGCCGAACTGGGTGTCGTTTCAGCAGCTAAGCGATCGCCACCGCCACTATCTCCAAGCAACGTGGCCAAACCTGAGCCCAAACCGCGTAGGCGTTGTGGTGCCTGATTCGATGATTCTGCGTTCATGACACTCTGATCCCTTCGCGTTTCAACATCTCGCTGGCAAGATGCGCGTAGGCCTGCGCACCGGCGCAGTGAATGTCATATAGTAATACAGGTTTTCCGAAAGACGGCGCTTCTGAAATACGCACATTTCTCGGTATAACGGTGTCATACACCTTGGAACCCAAGTGATTTCGTACGTCCTCGGCGACCTGCTCGGACAAATTGTTTCGCTTGTCATACATTGTGAGAACAACACCTTGAATTTGTAGGACA
>JAQBTG010000020.1 GCA_027624955.1 Pseudomonadota bacterium | reverse complement strand
CTATATCCCATATATTCCGGGATTTATTAGGACTTCCGTGGATGGTGCTGGACAGGTAAGTGGCGGAGGATATGGAAGCCAAACTGATCCCGCAAAATACCGACGATCTGAAACAGCGCAGGTTGTTGAACGTGGTGGCGGAAATGGCAATCGCATCCGGTACGCCGGCGCCACCCGTCTACCTGTTGGAGGATGAGCTCGCGATAAACGCGTTTGCGGCGGGCTTTTCGCCGCGCGATGCCGTTATCGGGGTAACTCGCGGGGCGATCAATTGGTTAAACCGCGATCAGTTGCAAGGGGTCATAGCTCATGAATTCAGCCATATTTTCAATGGCGACATGCGGCTCAACATTCGCCTGATAGGCCTGTTGAACGGCATTCTGGTGATCGGCCATATCGGATATTGGACGTTGCGGGCGGCACCCCACTCGCGCCGCCGTGGGGCGTTGGCCGCGGTGGTGTTCGGTCTCGGACTAATGATTATTGGCTATGCAGGCACAGTTTTCGGTAGCCTCATCAAATCCGCGGTCAGCCGGCAACGTGAGTATCTGGCGGACGCCTCTGCCGTGCAGTTTACCCGCAATCCGGACGGCATCGCCGGCGCACTGAAGAGAATTGGCGGTCTTCGCGCCGGCTCTATTTTGGACAGCCCCGGCGCGCCCGAAATCAGCCACGCTCTTTTTGCCCGCGGCGTTTCAGGTTTTATTCAATCCGTGTCCGCTATCCATCCGCCGCTGGCTGAGCGTATTCGGCGCATCGATCCGCAGTGGAATGGTGAATACTTGACGTCCGACATTGAAAGCACATCCCGGGACGGAGACCCGGCTGGCGGTAAGAGCTTCGGGGCGCGGGAAGCGCTCGCCAGTCATGCGACTCTTGCCTTTGCCGGCGCGGCAAAAACCGACGTCGCCGACGCGATCAGCCAAATAGGTAATCCGAAACAAGAAACTATCGACTACGCCCGTTCACTGATCGTGTGGCTACCCGCTTCAATCAAAGAAGCCGCCGCCGAGCCCTTTGGCGCTCGTGCGGTGATCTATCTATTGTTGCTTGATGTCAGGCACGACGTTCGAGACTTGCAATTGAGGCAATTAGAATCGCTAGCAGATTCGAATGTCTATGCGTTAACGCGGAAACTCATGCCGGAAGTCACGGCGCTCGACATCAAATACCGGTTGCCACTGATCGATCTCGCCATGCCCGCTTTGAAACAATTGTCGCTCAGTCAGTACAGGCTGTTCAGAGAAAATGTCGTCACGCTGATTGACGTCGATGCCAGGATCGATCTTTTGGAATGGTCGCTTCAGAAGATTCTACTCAACCATCTGGACGGACAGTTCTTCAAGCTGGCACGCAAGAAGGCTCCCGTCGTCGGTCTCAACCAAGTAAAGAGCGAAATCGAATTGCTCCTTTCCCTCATGGCTCATGCGGGGCAACTGAACGGGAAGAACGTCGAAGCCGCGTTCGAGGCTGCGGCGAAAACGCTGAAGCTGAGCGGTCTTCAAATGAGGAGGCAAAAGGATTTCCGACTCGGAGATTTGGATCGTGCGGTGCAAAAGCTGGCCGGGCTGAAACCTCGGTCCAAGCCGCTACTGCTGTCGGCGTGTGCCGCTTGCGTGTTGCACGATCGAGTGTCGACGGTCGTGGAAATCGAACTGTTCCGCGCCGTTTCGGGCGCACTCGATTGTCCCATCCCGCTGGTGATACTTTGAGAAAGAGGCGCCCGCGCCCGCCCAGGGATTGAGGGTCCAATAAAAGTAACAGCTGCGCTCTGTTCACCCCATCTCTCCAACCTCTCTTCCCCGCCGGGGAAGAGGGGCTTGTCACGCGCAGCGCCCGCCAACGTCAGATTCGCCCGGCCAGCACCTCGCGTTTGCCGGCGTGATTGGCCTGGCTGATGACGCCTTGGCTTTCCATGCGCTCGACCATGCGCGCCGCGCGGTTATAGCCGATCTGTAAATGGCGCTGCACAAAGCTGGTTGATGCTTTGCCCTCGCGCGTGACGAGTTCCACGGCGCGGTCGTAGAGCGGGTCGTCAGCCGCCGCGTCGCCGGTTGACGGCAGGTCAGAATCCGGCTCCTCGGTGATCGCTGAGATGTAGTCGGGCTCGGCCTGGGCGCGCAGTGCATCGGTGACCGCTTGCACTTCTTTGTCGCTAACCAATGGCCCATGCACCCGGGTGAGGCGCCCGCCGCCCTCGAGGTAGAGCATGTCGCCCATGCCAAGAAGCTGTTCGGCGCCGGATTCGCCGAGGATGGTGCGGCTGTCGATCTTCGACGTCACCTGGAAACTGATGCGCGTCGGGAAGTTGGCTTTGATCGTGCCGGTGATAACGTCGACCGACGGCCGTTGGGTGGCCATGATGATGTGGATGCCGGCAGCCCGCGCCATCTGCGCCAGGCGCTGCACCGCGCCTTCGATATCCTTGCCGGCAACCAGCATGAGATCGGCCATTTCATCGACGACAACGACGATGAACGGCAAATGCGCCAAGTCTAGCGGCTGATCCTCATAGACCGGCTGGCCGGTCTCGGCATCAATATGCGTGTTGACGCGTCGGCTCAGCTCTTCGCCATTGTGCCGCGCCTCGGCGAGGCGCTTGTTATAACCGCCGATGTTGCGCACGCCGAGTTTGGACATCGCCTGATAGCGGTTTTCCATTTCGCGAACGGTCCATTTGAGCGCCACCACCGCCTTCGACGCGTCGGTGACGACCGGCGTCAGCAGATGGGGAATATCGTCATAGACCGACAGTTCCAGCATCTTCGGGTCGATCAGGATCAGCTTGCACTGGTCAGGCGGCAAGCGGTAGATGAGCGACAGGATCATGCTGTTGATGGCAACCGATTTACCGGAGCCGGTGGTGCCGGCGACCAGCAGATGCGGCATGCGCGCCAGGTCGGCGATCACCGGGCTGCCGCCGATGTCCTTGCCGAGCGCCAGGGTCAGGCTGGCGGAGGTATTTTCATAATCCTCGCTAGCGAGTAGCTCGCGCAGAAACACCGATTCACGGTCCGCGTTGGGCAATTCGATGCCGATCACGTTGCGCCCGCGAATGGTCGCGACACGGACCGATATCGCGCTCATCGAACGCGCAATATCGTCGGCCAGCGCAATCACCCGCGCCGTCCGCGTGCCGGCGCGCGGGACGAATTCATAGAGTGTCACCACCGGGCCGGGGCGCACTTTGTCGATGGCGCCGTAGACGCCGAAATCTTCCAGCACGGTGAGCAGCAGTTCGGCGTTCTGTTCGCGCGCATTTTCAGCCAGCGACGGCTTGCGGCTGCGCTCCGGCGGGGTGGTGAGCAAGTTGAGCGCCGGCAATTCGAAATCATTTCCTTCGTTCAGATCGAGCGTGCGCTGATTCTCGCGCGCGGCGCGCTTTCCCGGCTTGGGCTTCTGCGTCGACGGCTCGACAATCTTTTTGGTCGGTTTGCGCGCCACCAAACTCGGCTCGGTCCGCCCGCCCGCCGCGCTGTCAGCGATGCCGTCTTCATAGAGTTGAGGTTCGGAGCGGACTTTGTTGCGCCCGGCAAAGGCAAGTGCGGGAAGCTTGCCGCCGGCAAAGGCGAGCCTCGGAAGCTTGAGATGAGGCCGCCAGCCACGGCGTGGTGCGCGCGGCGTTTTGCTCTCCCGCGCCGGCTTCGCATTGGCTCGGGTTTGGGCGACGGTTTCGGCAGCGCTTTCGCCGCCGGCGAATTTGGGCGTTGTTTGGGCATGCACCCACCTGCCGCTGCGGAAAAGACCGATTGCCGATGTGCGCAGTACAAACCACAGCCCAATAAAGAGGCCGCGCCATTCGCGCCACGGCAGGCCCAAGGCGGCCGTGAAGGCGATCGCCGCGAGAGCGAAGGCGATGATCGGCAGGATCGACGACCCGGCGCCCCAGGCGCTCAACTGAGCAGCTATCGGTGCCGCGATCACGCTGCCGCCACCACCACCAAAGCCTGCTTCGACCGGCCAGCCCAGGGGCGCCGCCAGACCGGCAAAGCCGGTGGCGGCGAGCAAGATACTGAGCGGACACAGCGTCGCGCGTAGCCATAAAAGGCTGATTCGCCGGCACGATAGCAGCGCCCAAGACCAGGCCGCGAGAATAACCACCAGCAACGCCGACGCGGCGCCGACCGCCTGTAATAGGAGATCAGCGGCATAAGCACCGGGCAGGCCGGCTATATTGGCGGCGGTTTGCGAATTTGCGGTGTTGAAGGAGGGGTCATTCGGGGCATAGCTGATCAGGGCAAGAGCCAGCACGGCGGCAAGCGCCAGCAAAACCAGCCCCGCTAACTGAATCGTGCGCCGGCGCAGAAAGCGGCTCGCCGCTTCCGGCAGGAAGGGCGCGCGGCGTACCCCCTCGCTGCTCGCCGTCATAATGCCCAGCGCCCCTTCGGCGCTTTGATAATTCGCGTGCGCAAAGCCGTCTCCTGCCTTTTATAACAAGGTGTTGTGTGCTGCTGTTACGAATCGAACTTAACAGACTAGCAGATCCGGCGGAAGATGTTAATTAGCGACTGGGTGGCCGCAGCAAGATTTCATATAGCGCTTCCCACAGGCGCGTTTGCCGGGTTCAAGACGCGTTTTACACCGGCTGAACGAGGCGCTGGAGGGAAATTAATATAATTATAACAACGGCTTATATAATTGTCGCCGCGCTCGGGGCACCTAAGTCGACCTAAATCCCTGCTACTTTAGCAAAGCCCGGATTCATCGCTCCTATCAGCCGGGTCAGGCGCGCAGGATCGGCTCCAACGCGCTCGCCATGCGCAGCAGGCGCGCCTCCCAGCCCGCCGGTGCCATCAGCATCAGGCCGACCGGAATGCCGTTGTCATCCTTGCCACACGGCAGGGTGAGCGCCGCGCAATCGAGAAAATTGCCCAGCCGGGTGTTGCGCAATGTCATCACATTGGCCGCCATCCAGGCGTCCATGTCGTTTTCCAATTCGGCGATCGCCGGCGGGCTGATGGCGATCGTCGGCATCGCCAGCACGCCGACCTCGCGGATGCGCGCATGCAGCGCCGGCGCCACTTGCTTGAGGCGCTGTCTGGCGCCTTCCACCGTGCTGGCCGGCATCTTTCCGCCGAGGCGGATGCGTTCAAGGATCGGTCGGTAGACGAGATTGGGCCGCGCTTCGACATATTCATGCCACAGGGCATGGCACTCGGCGGCGTGGAACGGGCCGAAATGGCTGATCAACTCTTCGATCTCGCCGAATTGCGGGATTTCTGCCTGGCGGATCGTCACGCCGGCCGCTTCGAGACGCCTGAGCGCCGCCCGCGTCGCCCGTTCAACCCCGGCATCCAAGCCGTCCCACACGAGGTTTGCCGGCAGCGCCAGGCTGAGGCGCGCTGGTTCGGCGCCGGTCAGGTCCGGCGCGTGCGAGTTTCCCGCGCCATATCCGCCTGACAGCGCGGTAAATAATGCGGCAGCGTCGGCGACGTCGCGCGCCAACGGGCCCACCGAGTCCATGCTGGTCGAGAGACCGAGCACCCCATCGAGCGGCAGCAGGCCGAAACTGGTTTTCAGCCCGACTAAACCGTTCCAAGCCGCCGGTACCCTTACCGAGCCGCCGGTGTCCGAGCCGATGGCGGCGGCGGCCAGCCCGCGTGCCACCGATACCGCGCCGCCCGAGGTCGAGCCGCCGGGCAGGCGGGCGACCTTGTCGTCAAACGGATTGGCCGGCGTGCCGTAATTCGGGTTGATGCCGAGAATAGAAAACGCGAATTCGGTCTGGTTTGTTTTGCCGAGGCACACCAGCCCCGCCAGAGTGGCGCGCGCAACAACTGTGGCGTCGCGCTCGGCAATACGTTCCTGCAACACCTTGGCGCCATGACTGGTGATATCGCCGGCGGTATCAAACAGGTCTTTCCACGAAATCGGCACGCCGTCGAGCGGGCTCAGGCGAAGTCCTTGGCGCGCTCGTTCGGCGGCGGCGGCGGCTTCGGTGCGGGCACGTTTGGGCGTGACGCGAAGATAGATGTCATGCTTGGTGTCGATGCGCTCGATGCGCTCGAGAAAATATTCGCACAGCTCGCTCGCGTCGATCTCACCGCGCCCAATGCCCTCGCCCAGCGCCAGGGCGCTCACGTCATGCCATTCGCTCGTCATGTCTCTTATGGTTCTCCGTTCTCTGCGTTATGCTATGCCCATGCATGCGGCGGCGAGTTTAGGCATATGACGGCGGACGGGCAAACTACGGCCGATGTAGTTATCGCCGGCGGTGGTTTGGTCGGGCTCAGCCTCGGCGTAGCGCTGGCGCGCGCCGGTCTCGAGACAGTGGTCATGGATGGTGAAGATCCAGCGCGGATACAGAGCGCCGAGTTCGATGGCCGCGTCTGCTCCATCGCCTATGGCTCGAAACGCGTGCTTGATGGCATTGGCGTGTGGGACGGCATGGCTGAGGAGGCCGAGCCGATATTGGAGATTCGCGTGTCGGACAGCGACGCGCCGCTTTTTCTGCACTACGACCATCGCGAGGTCGGCACTGATCCGCTCGGCTGGATCGTCGAGAATCGCGTTACCCGTGTGGCGCTGTTGGATGCCGTTGCGGGCTGCCCAAAGCTGCGCCATCTGGCGCCGGTGTCGGTCACAGAATTCTCGCCTCAGGGTGAGCGTATCCAAGCGATTCTCGCCGACGGCCGGCGCATCTCCGCGCGTCTCGCCATAGCCGCCGATGGCCGGAACTCGCGGTTGCGCCAAGCCGCCGGCATCCGCACGATGGACTGGTCCTATGCTCAGACCGGGATCGTGTGCACCGTGCGTCATGCGCGCCCGCACCGCGGCATTGCCCATGAGCGCTTCTTGCCCGCCGGTCCCTTCGCCATTCTACCGATGACGGCGGGGCGCTCGTCCATCGTGTGGACCGAGAAGACCAGCCTGGCGCCGGAGCTTCTTGCTCTTGGCGATAGCGAATTTCTTGCCGAGTTGGCATCGCGTTTTGGCGATTTTCTTGGGCCACTGGAAGTCATTGGTCCGCGCTGGAGCTATCCGCTCGCGCTCACCCACGCGAACCACTATACCGGCGAGCGCTTGGCGTTGGCCGGTGATGCAGCGCATGCTATCCACCCGCTCGCCGGCCAGGGTTTTAATCTCGGGGTGCGTGATGTGGCGGTGCTGGCCGAACTGATCGTCGACCGCTACCGCCTGGGTCTCGATATCGGCGCTCCCGACTTGCTCGCCCGCTATCAACAAAGGCGACGCTTCGACGCGCTGGCCTTGATTGCCGTCACCGACGGGCTCAATCGCCTGTTCTCAAACAACAGCGCGCCGCTGCGCCTGGCGCGCGACCTTGGCCTTGCGGCGGTTAACCGCTCGCCGCGTCTGAAGAGCATCTTTATGCGCCATGCCATGGGTGTGGTTGGCGAGCTGCCACGCCTGACGCGTGGCGAGCCGTTGTAGCGCGGGCGCGCCGCCCAACAGCAGGCTCGCGGCGACGCGCGGGAATGGCTATAAATTCAGCTAGGAAAAAGAAGGAGTATTGTCATGAGTGAGAAAGCAACGTTTGGCGCGGGATGTTTTTGGAAACCCGAATATGTCTTCCGCCAGGTCGATGGGGTGGTTTCCACCTCTGTCGGTTATATGGGCGGCGACGTCACCAATCCAAGCTATGAACAGGTGTGCACCGGGCGTACCGGCCATGCCGAAGTGGTCCAGGTCGAGTACGACCCAGAGCGCATCAGCTATCAGGAATTGCTCGAGATTTTCTGGCAATCGCACGACCCCAGCCAGTTGAACCGGCAAGGTCCGGATGTGGGCACGCAGTACCGCTCCGCAGTATTTACTCATGGGACGGCACAGCAGGAAGCTGCCGAGGCGTCGCGGGCCAAGCTCTCAGGCGCCGGCAAGGTGGCGACCGAGATTATTCAGGCGGGGGACTACTGGCCTGCCGAGGACTATCACCAGCAATATTTTGAGAAAAGCCAGCGCCATCGCTTCGGCGCGCGGTAGCCGGACCATGGATACGTCGCTAAAGGGCAAGCGCGCGCTGGTCACCGGCGCCGGAGACGGCATCGGGCGAGAAATCGCGGAGGCGCTAGCGCGCGAAGGCGCTGTGGTCGCGGTGCATGGCCGTAGCGCGGCGCGGATCTCCGCCACACTCGCGGCCATTGAGAGCGCCGGCGGCAGCGCGGTTCCGGCGCTTGCCGACCTGACCGAAGAAGACGCCATCGGCGCCATGTGCGCCGATGTTCTCGAGGCTCTCGGCGGGCTCGATATTTTGGTCAACAATGCTGGTATCTGTAGCTTGCAGCCTACGCCAAACATGGCGCCGGAAACGTGGAAGGCGATCCTCGCCACCAATTTGACGGCACCCTTTTTGGTCGCCCGCGCGGTCTATCCGGCGCTCGTACAATCCGGCGCCAATGCTTCGGTGATATTCATCTCGTCGATCGCGGCGAACGCGCATGCCGCTGGCTGGGGCGCCTATGCCGCATCGAAGAACGGCCTGAACGCCTACATGCACTGTTTGGCCGATGAGCTTGGCGCGCACGGCGTGCGGGTCAACACCATCGCGCCTGGCTGGGTCGAGACGAAGATGGCGCAGCAGTTGCACCAGGGCATGGCTGACGCATCTGGCGCACCGTATGAGATGCTCTACAACGACAACATGCGTGGCAACATGCTCGGCGCTTTGTTAACCCCAGATTCGATCGCCGACATGGCGGTGTTTCTGGCTAGCGATCGTGGCCGCTTCATTACCGCGCAAACACTTGCCGTCTGCGGCGGCTGTGTGCCGGGAAGCGGCGACAGGGGATCCGCCGCGGAGCCCGTCGAGGCGCTCGCCAGTTCTTGAGCGCACGGAATAAGTTCGGCATGGCCAGAGAAGTGATCCAGAAGGCCGTCACTATTTCCGGTAGTGTGACACTGCGCTACCAGGAGGCGGGCGCCGGAAAGCCATTAGTGATGCTGCCCGGCTGGTCGCAGAGCGCGGCGGAGTTCAAATATCAAATGAGCGCCCTGGCTGAAGGCCGACGCGTGATTGCTCTCGATATGCGCGGCCATGGCGAATCTGACAAGCCAGCTGGCGGCTACCGCATCAGCCGGCTAGCTGCCGACTTGCACGAAGTTCTGATCGCGCTCGATCTCCATGATGTGGATCTGCTCGGCCATTCGATGGGCTGCTCGGTGAGCTGGTGCTATCTCGATCTGTTTGGCGCGGAGCGTCTGTCACGCCTGATCCTGGTTGATGAGGCGGCTGCGGTTACTGGCAATCCGAGTTGGCCTCAGGCTGAACGTAAGGCACTTGATTGTCTCTTTGCGGGTCCCCTGGACCTCGCCGCGCAATACCATAAAGTGTTAACCGCGACCGATGCTGAAGCGACGGCTGATCTCCTTGCCGGGATGTTCACTGCAGGCGTGGCGCGCGACGATTTGCTGTGGATCGCCGCAGAGAATCTCAAACTGCCGCGCATCCACGCTGCAAACCTCGTCTACCATCATGCGATGATCGATTGGCGCGACGTGGTTCGTGCCATCCGCTTGCCGACGCTGGTCGTCGGCGGGCACGCCAGTATTTTTCCGGCACACACGCAGGAATGGATCGCCGAGCAAATACCCGGCGCGGAATGCGTTATTTTCGGTGCCAGTGAAGGTGGCTCGCATTTCATGTTTTATGAGAACCCGGCCAAGTTCAACACGGTGGTCAACGCCTTTCTGGCCTGAGGCTCGGGCTGGCAATCAAGGATCTCGACTTAGGCCCTTTTCCTGCAGGGCGGCCAGATACTGCGCCCAAACTTCAGGTTGCCCGTCGCCGAGATAGCGCAGGTACGACCAAGAATAGATGCCGGTATCGTGCATATCGTCAAAGCGGATGCGCACCGCGTAATTGCCAACTGGCTCGATTTCCATGATTCCGACATGACGCCGGCCAGCGATGATGGTCTTGCCCTCGCCATGTCCCATAACCTCAGCCGAAGGCGATTCGACGCGCAAAAATTCAGCCGGGAAGTGGAAGCATTCGCCGTCGTCAAAATCGATCTCCAGCGCTTTCTCGCCACTTTTGTAACGGATCTCCGTTGGCCAGTGGACTGTCTCGTGGGGCGAAGCCATATTCTTCCGCTCAATCTTTGTCGAGGTGACGCGCTTCGTCCGGCAACATAATCGGAATGCCGTCGCGGATGGGATAGGCCAACTTGGCTTTCTCGCTGATCAATTCCTGCGCCGCTGCGTCGTAAATAAGCGGCTCTTTGGTGACCGGGCAAACCAGGATTTCCAGGAGCTTGGGGTCTACCCCGGCGCTGGTTTCATTCATATCCGATACTCCGATTGTGCAGGCATAAAATCTTATTGCGGCGCGCTCGGCCGCGCCTTTCCGCTACGCTCATGCGCCGCCATTTCCAGCAGGGACTGAAACATGGCGCTGCGCTCGCTCGTTTCCCGGCATTCTAAGAGCGCCTGCTTCTCGCTTGGCCCGAATGGGCAGGCCATGGCGAAGTTTGTCATCAGGTCTTCGTTACTTAAATCGTCAATCGCTGACCAATCCGCTCTTATGCCCCGCGTTGCGAAAAACTTTCTGAGCGCTGAGATCAGGCAGTCACGGTCGAGCGCGATCGCATTTTCCTGGATCAGATCGCAGGCGTAGGGTTGATAGCGAGCGGTCACGCGGCGGTAAAGAAGCTCCTCGCGAGGAAGTTCGTTCGCCACCGCGAAACGGCACACCCCGGTGAGAGTGACGAGTATCCGGTCGTCTGCCGTCTCCTCGAATTCCGTGACCTGGCCGGCGCAACCGGTCTCATAAGTTTCCGGTTCGAAGTCACGGCTATAGGGATCAGCCGGCTGAATCATGCCGATGATGCGATGCGATGCCATGGCGTCCTGGGTCATTTCAAGATAACGCGGCTCAAAGATATTTAGCGGCAGGCGCCCACCGGGCAACAGCAAGACGCCGGCAAGCGGAAATATGGGGATGACGGTCGGCAGTTCCTCGGTCGTCCACTGGTTCAATTCTTGGCCCATGCCGTATGTCGTCCTTAATCGGGCGGCACGTCAGGAAAACAGAATTGAGGAAAGTTTGCGTCTGCCGCCTGCAGTGAGTTCGTGCTTTGGGCCGAGAGCCTCGAAGATTTGCAGCAACATCACACGCGCCGCCTCTTCGTTCCAGGCGCGGTCGCGCCGTATGATCTCGAGCAGTTCGTCGATGGCTTCTTCGTTTTGTGCCTTGGCGTAATACGCCATGGCGAGGTCATATCTGGCCTGATGGTCGTTTTCGTTCGTGTCGAGACGGGCGCGCATTTCCGCTTCGTCGCCGGATTCTTCCGCCCGCTCGGCCAGCTCCAAGGCTGCCCGGGCGCCTTCAATATCGATGTGGGTGGCGAGTTTTTCATCCACGGCGTCGAGTATTTCACGCGCGCCCGGTGCGTCGCCCATGCCCAACAGGCTGCGCGCCATGCCGGCCACGGCGGCGATTTCTTCCGGCGCATGTTTAAGCACCTGGCCATAAATATTGGCGGCGCTGTTGAAATCCTGTTCTGCGAGAGCCTGTTGCGCTTGCTCCATGGCTTGTTCCACCGGCGTCGGGCCAATCGGTCCGGTCAGCCGCTCGACAAAAGTCTTTATTTGGCTTTCCGATTGCGCGCCGACAAAGCCATCTATCGGCTGGCCGTCCTTAAACGCAAATACCGCGGGAATAGATTGAATGCGCATCTGCGCGGCGATTTCCTGATTTTGGTCGATATCGACCTTGACCAGCTTGACCTTACCCTGGGTCGCGTTGACGATCTTTTCCAGGGTCGGGCCGAGGGTTTTGCAGGGCTCGCACCATGGCGCCCAGAAATCGACGATGACGGGCTGCTCCATTGACGCTTCGACGACATCAGCGACGAATGTCTGCGTGGTGCTGTCCACGACCGCGCTTGGCGCGCCCGCACCCTGTCCGATTAGCTCTTCCATGCTTGCTCCATAATGTTCATCGTCCCGTTGTTAGCGCTATTTTATCACAGGCGCAATTACGGCTCGGTTTCTCGGCCAAGCGGAAATTCCAGGTCGTGCGCGTCGTGGCCGCAAGCGGCGATGAAGCGACGCAGGCCGGCCGGCGCCATCGCCGTCGTCGCGTCATTTCGCAAAGGGTGAAAATTGACCAACTCGGCGGCCATCATGTCGGCGTCGAGGAAAACCCGTACCCGCTGCTCGGTATCGTTTATCAGCCCGAACGGCGTGACCGCACCGGGAATGACGCCGAGCACTTCATGTAGCAACTCGGCCCTGCCAAACGAAAGCCGCGCCGCGCCCATTGCATTTTGCAGCGCTTTTATATTCACCTCACGACCATCCAACATGACCGCCAGCCAGAGCTGGCCCTTTTTGTCCTTGAGAAAAAGATTCTTGCAATGCGCGCCGGGAAAATGGCCGCAATGGAGTTGGGCTTCTTCAACCGTGAACACGGCCGGATGGCTGTGCGTCTCAAAGGAGATGCCCAACTGGCGAAACCGGCTGAACAATTGTTCACTGTCGAGTGGCATGGTTCTATGCGTTCGCAACGGTTAACGAATCGGTATTTTGCCATGATAACATTGAAATGCGAGACGGGACTTGAATGACCCGCTGCATGACGTAATATCCCTGCCAGCCTGACAGGCTTAGACGCGGGTGTAGCTCAGGGGTAGAGCGCAACCTTGCCAAGGTTGAAGTCGTGAGTTCGAATCTCATCACCCGCTCCAATTTTTCAAGGGCTTGGCCGAATTTGGTTGAGCCCTTGTTCATGTGGCCCGGCCGACCGCGTCGGCGAGAAAGTCGAAAACCCGACGCACGCGATGACTGGTCTTCAGTTCCGAATGGGCGGTCAGCCATATCGGCAGGGTGGGCAATTCGGTCTTCAATGGAATTCGCATGACGCCGGGTTCGGCCTCGCCGATTGAGATTTGATTGAAGCCGATGCCATAGCCGGCGACGACCATGCGCCAGCAGACAACTTGATTGTCGCAACGGAACGAAAAGAAGCGGCGGCCGATATCCAGCCCCGCTTCACGAAAGCCACGGATTATCTGGTCGCCGCGATCATAGCCGATGATGTCGTGGTCGCGGAAATCTTCGATTGATTGCGGCACGCCGCGCCGCGCTGCATAGCTTTCAGCTACGAACATGCCAATCCGGAGATCGCCGACCCTGCGCGTAAAGACATCCGCCTGGGTCGGCCGGTACATGCGCACCGCAATGTCGGCTTCGCGCTGCAACAGATTCTCCGTGCGTTCGGAGGCGACCAACTCAATTTCGATCTCAGGCTCGGCCCGTCGCAGCGCAGTAAGAATATCGGGTAGGATATAGGTGGCGACGATTTCGCTGGCCGTGAGGCGGATGGTGCCGGCGATCGCTTCAGCCCGGCCCTCGGCAGCGAGCGAAAGCCGATGGGCGGCTTCGGCCATCAGCGCGGCATGCTCGAGCAGTTCGATACCGGTTGCCGTGAGTTCCAGCCCGCCGGCGGCGCGCTCGAACAGGCGCACGCCGAGCGCTGCCTCGAGGGCGCCGACATGGCGGCCCATGGTCGGTTGACTGCCGCCAAGGGCACGCGCTGCGCCGGATAGCGAGCCTTCTTCCGCGACGGCGATGAAGCTTTGCAGCAGGCTCCACTCGAACGCCATAATTTCACCGATCAATTCAAAAATGAATAATAGATAGGCAAAATATATTGTTTTCTATCGAAAAACAAATAGCTAACTTAGCTCAATCGAGCCAATCGAAAATAGGAAGGGAAGTGATATGCCGCCAAGAGTCGTTATTCTCGGCGCCAAGGGTCGTTTCGGTCGCACCGCAGCTGACGCCTTTCTCACCGCCGGCTGGCGGGTGCGCGGCCTTGCCCGCTCCAGCGCGGAGGGACCGGCGGCGATCGAGTGGATTGCCGGCGATGCCTTCGATGCATCGGTGTTGGCCGGCGCTGCTCGGGGATGTGATGTCATCGTCAATGCGCTGAACCCGCCGTACAGTCGATGGCAGCGCGACCTACCGCGTTTGACGGCCAACGTTATTGCCGCCGCCCAGGCGTCCGGCGCGACAGTGATGATCCCCGGCAACGTCTATCATTATGGCGCCGCGATGCCGGCGCGCCTGGCGGAAGATACGCTGGCCGCTCCGACAACCCGTAAGGGCCGCCTGCGCGCCGAGATGGAACGCGCCTATGCCGATGCGGTCGCCGACGGTGTGTGCACGATCATCCTCCGCGCCGGAGATTTCATAGAGCGCCAAAAGACCGGCAATTGGTTCGACAGCCATATCGCAGCCCATGTAACCAAAGGCCGGGTGATGTATCCCGGCCCGCTAGACTGCACCCACAGTTGGGCCTATCTGCCTGATATGGCACGCGCAATGACGGGGCTGGCGGACAAGCGGGTTGGCTTTGCCGCCTTCGAAGAATTCGGCTTTCCAGGATATGCGCTCACCGGACGGATGCTGGTCGATGCCATGTCGCGCTCCGTTGGGCGTAAATTAAAGGTCAAAGGGTTGTCGTGGCCGATGATCTGGTTGCTCGGACTCGCCATGCCGGAAATGCGCGAAGTCGCGGAGATGTCGTATCTCTGGCGCCGGCCGCACGCCATTGACGGCGCCAAGCTCACCGCAGTATTGCCGGAGTTCCGCGAAACGCCGTACCAAGTCGCCATCGCCGATGCTCTTGCCTAGTTCAAACCAGGCAAATGGGCGAGTTAGGCGATCGCATTCATCAACGCAGGCGCCAATAATGGCGTCGGTGGCTATGCGGGCTCTTCGAAATTGATCGGGAAATCTTCCGGCAGATCCGGGCCCCATACATAAAGCGAGTCTTCCAGCGGCCAGTCCTTGGGCTGCCACACCGCATCGGCAGGAATATAGTCGATATCGCAAAAATATTCGGCCATCCCGTTCCACGGGTCGCGGATATAGTGAAAGAAGTTTGAGCCAATCACATGGCGGCCCAGTCCCCAGCCATTGCGATGGCCTTTAGCGATCATTTGGCAGCCGCCAAGGCCGACCTCATCGACGTTCGCGACTTTAAAACTGGCATGGTGGAAGCCCGGCCGCTCGCCCGCCAGAAACGCCAGCACATGATGATCGCTGCCGCCGGGGACATGTAAAAACGCTACCATATCCTGTGCGCGGTCGCTCAGCCGCATGCCCAGTACGCGGGTGTAGAAATCGATTTTGTCTTCGATATTTGTCGTGAAGGAGAGCAGATGACCGAGGCGGCGCGGCTTGACCACGGTGTCGCGGGCCGGAAATCCACGCACACCGCGGCGGTCGTAATGCCCCGGATTATTGATGCGCCATTCCGGTGCGTCGGCCCACGGCGCCGGATCGGCGACCGAGAGGTTAAGGAGCACGCCCTCCGGGTCGCGGAACCACAGGCCCTCGCCGGACACCAGTGCCGGCGGGTCGAGCAATTTGGTGCCGTTTGCTTCGAGCTCCTTTTTTAGCGTTTCGAGCCCGGCTGTGTCGGTGCCAAGACTGATATGATGCAACTTCCGGCGCGCGCCCTCGACCAGGACGACTTGATCCTGATCCCGCCCAGCGCAGCGCAGTGCGAGGCTGTTTCCTCGGTCGTCGGCTTCGAGTCCGAAATCTTAATAGAATTTTCCGCCGAGCGCCGGGTCGGGAACCGCCAGGCAAAAATGCTGCAACGATTTAACGGCCATGGCCCTCTTCCCTAAGATGCTCTGCAATCATGTTAAGAAACTTTGCTGGCGACCCGCACCCTCACGCCGGCGGGGCCGGTGCTTCGTAAGATATTCGTGGATACGTAAGGCTGCAACCGGCGCGCCTCCGAGGCAGATATAGCAGCGGAGTTGCCCGGTCTGATGCATTAAGATCCATCACAACCATATTGAGTGGAATTGAATCTGATGACACGGAAAGGAAACTGGCATGGCCTGACAGGCGGTTTGGCGCGCGTGCCGCTTTTGCCATCGGCGTTGCTGTTTGCTTGTGGCATCACGTGGGGTCTGAGTTTCTCTCTCAACAAAATTGCTATCACTTCCGGCATTCCCGTCGTCGCCTATGTGTTTTGGCAAAGTCTCGGCGCCGGTTTGATTCTGTTGATCGTCACCTTCGCCACGGCAAAGCGCGTGCCGCTAGGCTGGCCCTATTTGAGGCTCTATGGCGTCGCCGCAGTGCTCCAGTTCGTTGTCCCATTTCTGGCGCTCAATTATGTTGCAGACCGCCTGCCCGCCGGGGTCGTCAGCCTCGGGCAGGCCTTGGTGCCGGCGCTGACGTTTGGCTTTGCCCTCATGTTTCGCATCGAGCGTTACACCACGCTGCGTTTCGCCGGTTTATGCATTGGGCTTGCGGCCGTCCTTTTGGTGGTCTTGCCGAAATCCAGTTTGCCGCAGCCCGAGATGGTCGGCTGGGTCCTCTTCGCCTTGATTGCGCCGCTCTGTTACGGTTTTGCTAATGCGCTGGTCGCCATCCTGCGCCCTCCCGAGTCAATTTCCATTCCCCTGGCCGCGGGGCTTTTACTGTGTGCGTCCGCACTACTTTTTGTGGTCATGGCGGCAACCAATAGCTGGTGGTTTTTTGATGCCGGCCTGGACGATGGCGGTTTGGCCCTGATAGGTGTCACCTTCCTAAACGCTATATTTTGGATTCTATTTTTCGAGATAATTCGTCTCGCCGGCCCAGTTTTTTTCGCCAGCTACAATTACATCTCTCCACTGGCGGGCATCGGTTGGGCTGTGCTGATTTTTGGCGAACGCCACAGCCCCTGGATTTGGGGCGCGCTTGTACTCATGTTCGCTGGCTTGTTTCTGGTCACCACGCGGGCAAAGTCGGCGTCGGTGCGCCCCTAACGAGCCGAGCTTTCAAGTTTAGAGCAGCGGATTGTCGGTCTCCAGGCCGAGTGCGACGCGGCCAAATGTGGTCGCATTGACCTCCCAGTTCTGGGTGATGTGGGCGCGCCCGGTATGCACGTCGCGGAACGCGCGTGACAATGAATTCTCGTCATAGACTCCGCCGCCGCCGCTCGCGGTGAAGACCAGATCCACGGCACGGCAACAGAGCGTCGCGGCATGTGCACCTTCGGCCCGGTAGCGCGCACGCTGCATCAACGTCGGAAGATCGCCGGCCTCGACAATGGCCATCGCCTCGTCGCAATTCTGCAGATAGAGACGGCGCGCGACATCGACCGATGTAATCGCTTCAGCGAGATTCACCTGTATGGTGCCATAGTCGGCGATGCGTTGGCCGCTATAGCGCGCGATCCGGCTTCGTGTCGCCGCCACATAGTCATCGACCGCCGCCTCGGCGAGCCCAAGCAAGGCGGCGCCGACCCAACTGTAGAACAAGGCAAACAACGGTACGCGATAAACCGTCGCCGGGTTGACGGCACATCCCGGGCTGGTGCCATCGCGCGTATCCGCAGCGCGGAGCGTCCGATGGTCCGGCACAAATACATCGTCCACGGCGACATCTTGGCTGCCGGTCCCGCGCAGGCCCGCAGCGCGCCAAGTATCAATAATCGTGAAGTCGGATTTTGGCAGGACGAACATTCGGAGCGTCCCGGCGTCCTCTTCGGTCGCGGCAAATATGTTCCAATCGGCGTGATCGATGCCGCTGCCAAATGGCCAGCGCCCGCTCAAACGATAGCCACCCTCGACGCGCTTGGCGCGGCCGGCGGGAAATACCAACGTCCCAGTGAGAATGGCGTCGAGCGATTCGTTCCAAACTTCGTCCTGCGCTTCGCGCGGCCACAGCGCGAGCAGGAAGGTGCAGCTCATGAAGTTACACGCGACCCAGGCGGTCGAGCCGCAGCCATGCGCCAAGGTGGCGACAAGTTCCATCATGGTGCGGTAATCGATTTCCGCGCCGCCGAGCCGGCTTGGCAAGGTCGCGCGGATCAATCCCAGTTCCACCAGGTCGCGGACGGTCTCGTCAGGCAGGCGGCGCAATGTCTCGGCGGCGGGTGCGCGCTCGCGCAGCACCGGGACCAGCGCCTCGATACGGTCGCGCAATTCGGGCGGCGTAATGGATGGCTTTGACATCCCGCGGGCTATTCGTTGTCGGCTTGCACGGCTTGGCGGCTCGCGCGTCTTACTCGGCCGCGCGTTGGGCGACGCCGCGCGCCATACCGATCTCTTCGATGCGCGCTTGGGTATAGACATCGCTCCACATGTCGTAGGAAAACTCGGACCGCAGGCGCCTGGTGTTCTTGTTGATCTCGATATTCACCGTCTCGCCACCCTGAATGATCTCGCGGATGCGCGCGCGGTCTTGCAGCACCGAGATATCGGCAAGCGGATCGCCGTCGATGATCAGAATATCCGCCAATCGTCCAACTTCGAGCGCGCCTACTTTTCCATTTTCACGGACGAAATCGCCATTGTTGACGGTCGCGCATTTGATCGCTTCAGCCGGGCTAAACCCGAGATATTTGACATAATGCTCAAGCTCGCGCGCGTGCCATTCGCCGTAAGGCGTTACTGCAAATCCGGCATCGCTGCCGAGCATGAATTTCACGCCCGCCTGGCGCGCCTTGGGCAGGCTTTCGCGGGCGCGATCAAGCTCGCGCTGATGCGCTTCGGGAAACGCCGGATAGCAGCCGTCGCCGGGCCGGGTGAAATCGATATCGTTGACCACCAGGCTTAGACTCGGACACAACGCGCAGCCATTCTCGATCACCGCCTCGAGCCCGGCATCATCCATCCAAGCGGCATGGAAGATCACATCCGCTTTGGCGCGTGCCGAATAGAGCACACCCTCGGCGCCGCGCGCATGCACCACCACTTTCTTGCCGAGGCGATGCGCCTCGCGCACCATCGCTGTCATCTCGTCCTGGTCGTAACCCGCGACCAACACGTTTGAAGACGGGTTCATCGAATCGCCGTCGATCGCGATCTTGATAAAGTCGACCCCGTCTTTGACTTCCAGCCGGATCTCCGCAATGCCCTCCGCTGCGTCGCGGCACAACACGCCGATCGAGGTTTCCGGCACGCCGACCCAGCTCGGGTACCAGTCCGACAAGCCCTGGCGGTTGGTGATTTGCCGGCCCGAGGACGAGATGCGCGGGCCGGCGAACAAGCCGGCATCGATGGCGTCGCGGATCGCCAGGCTGACGCGCCCGGTGGTGGTGGGATCGGCAATCGTGGTGAAGCCTGCCGCCAGCACCCGCTGCGCCGCTTCCAGCCCGCGCAGCGCGCGAAACTCAACCGATGCGTAGAGATCGATATCCTCTTCCGACTTGGCGTTGCCATAAGACAGATGAACATGCATGTCGATCAGGCCGGGCAGCACGAAATGATTTGAATGATCAATCATCTCGTCGCCCGGCGCCGGCGCCGGCGCGCCCGCGCTGGGGCCGACATAGCGAATGGTATCGCCGTCGAGAACTAGGGTTTGCTCCGCTTCGGCGCCATCGCCGAGACCGGTGAACAGTTTCCCGCAGCTGATATGTCTTGCCATGACGTGGACTCCTTTGACGTCCCGCCTCGAAGCCGGACCGTCCCAATTCTTTGCTCGCTAGACTGTAGCGGCGATTGAAGCCCCAGCGCAATATATAGGGCGCCGCCTTCTCCGCCGCGGCCTCAGCCGAATAGCAGTTTCGCCGCGCTTAGAAGTTTTTGCGGATGTTCCAACGCCGGCGAATGGCCGCAGCGGCCAACTAAAATCACGTCGGCATGGGAAATGGCGGCGCTCAGCGCGAGGCTGTTTTCCGCGTAGGGAAAGGGCCGGTCGTCGCGTCCATGCATCATCACCACATCGCAGGTGAGTGCGTTCAGCATGTCCGTCGGCAGCACCGCAGCATCGACATATTGTTGTTTGCCGCCGGCGAACATGGAACGGAAATAAGGTCCGTATTCGCCGTCATGGAGAATTTCCATGCGGCTGTCCAACAGCGCGTCGGTCACCACGGAGCGGTCATAGACCAGGCATTCGACCGCTTCGCGCAAGTTCGCGCGCGTCTCGGGGAAGGTCCAGCACAGATTGGTCGATTCGTTGACCTCAAAATGCCCGCCCATCGCGCCGGTGGTCAGCACTTTGGTCACCCGCTCATTGGCGGCGGCGAGACCCAGCGCCAACGATGCCGACAGCGAATGGCCGATAATACCGACCGGCCCCCCCCGTGTGCCAGCAGGCCCTGGGAGCAAACGATCGAGCATGAACTGCGCTTGGCGGCGCCACAGGCCGATATCGAAATAGGGTTCTTCCTGTTTGCGTCCCGATTCGCCGAAGCCAATGAGATCGGTGGCGAGGATATGATACGACGCCGCGAGCGGCTCAAGCACAAAGCGCCAATTGCCCATCGTCCCGGCGCCCGGCCCGGAGCCGTGCAGCATCAGGATCGGAAATCCTGAACCGCCTTCCCAAAAATGGACCGACGTTCCTTCGAATTCGATATCCTGTTCCGTAAATACCATCAGCCAATTTCCTGCGTCATTTCGTCTTCCATTCGCGCACCAGTTTTTGTGCTTGCGCCAGCTGCGCATCGGACATGCCGCCTTCCACAATGCCGCGGTTCTTGACCGCACCGGCGTGACCCTTGCGGGCGGCAAGGGTCCACCACACATGGGCAAGAATGAAATCCTGCTCTACGCCGTGGCCGAGGCCATACATGAGGCCGAGATTATATTGGGCGCCGGCAAGTTCCTGTTGGGCGGCCTCGCGATACCATTTCACCGCCTTGCTATGGTCTTGCGTCACGCCTTGACCGTTCACATACATCAGTCCGAGATTGAACTGGGCCTCTGCATGGCCGTCCCCCGCCAGGGGCTGAAATTTATCCAGCGCCGCCGCGTAGTCGCCACTCTTGTACGCTTCCAATCCAGCCGCGAAATCCTCCGCCGCTGACGCCGAAGCAACCCTGATCGTGGCCGTCTCTGGCCCCCAGTCGCGCGCGAGTTTCTTGGCTTCGTCAAGCTCCGCGGAGGTCATGACGCCGGCCACAGTGTCGCGGTTTTTGAGTGCCCCGTCGTGACCTTGGCTGGCCGCGAGACTCCACCACATATGGGCTTGAACATAGTCTGCGGTCACGCCTAAACCGTTGGCATAGATAACGCCGAGCATCGCTTGCGCCCCGGCGCGCCCCTGATCGGCAGCCTTGCGGTACCATTTCAACGATTGGCCATGGTCCTGGGACACGCCCAGGCCTTCTTGATACATGTAGCCGAGCTGGAATAGCGCTTCGGCATAGCCCTGATCAGCGGCACGACGATACCATGCCAGCGCCTCGCCATGGTCCTCGGCCACGCCACGTCCCTGGAGGTAGAGATCGCCTAGATCGGTCTGAGCCTGGGCGTGGCCTTGATCGGCGGCCCGGCGGTACCAGGTCGCTGCTGCGGCATCGTCACCCGCAACACCGCGGCCTTCGGCGTACATATAGCCCAGTCTGGTCTGGGCAAATGTGACGCCCTGTTCGCCGGCCTTGCGATACCAATTCGCAGCCTCGGCAAAGTCCTGCGCTACGCCTTGGCCATGGTAGTACATCACGCCGAGGTTGGTCTGGGCCTGGGCATGACCCTGGTTGGCGGCCTTGAGATACCACTTTGCGGCCTCCACACGATCGCGCGCCACGCCTTGGCCGTGATAATGCAGGACGCCGAGGTTGGTCTGCGCTTCGGCGTTGCCGCGTTCGGCAAGTGGCTGCCATTCGCTGAGCGCAGCCGTATAGTCTTCGCGCTGATAAGCCTCCTGTCCGGCCGCCATGTCAGCTGCCGTCACCGGCGCGGCGAGCACGAGAACCAGGGAAAGAAGAGCCGCCCTCAACAGGTATTGCATATGCCGGTCCTTATTGTTGAGCCATTGTAGCAATAAGGGGAAGTGCCGCTAGCGGGTAGGAGAGCCACCCCCGAGCGCATCCGAGCACCAGCATAAATTGCCCCAACGCGACGCATACGCCCGACCCAGCGAACAAAATTGGTGCCTCTGGAGGGACTCGAACCCCCACACCCTCACGGATAACAGATTTTGAGTCTGTCGCGTCTACCAGTTCCGCCACAGAGGCAAGCAGTTCCATTCGAACTGAGTTTAACGTTATAGGCCAAAGCCTGTGGCCGTGCCAAGCCAGCTTGAAGCGACGCCAGTATAGAATATGTCGCGTCGACCGTCGCTTCGCACGCTTGATTTTGCGGCTCCCCTCTGGCACGTCAATTGCGCCACACAAATGGCGGGTATATTCGGCGGATGCTGAGAAAACTATACGATTGGGTAATGGCGCTGGCTGGCAAGCGCCACGCCATCTGGTGGTTAGCGGGGGTCTCGTTCGCGGAGAGCGCTTTTTTTCCCATTCCGCCGGATATCCTGTTGGTCCCAATGGTCCTGGCCAACCGCCGCCGCGCCTGGCGCATCGCCGGGGTATGCACCTTGGCCTCGGTGTTGGGCGGTTTGCTCGGCTATGCCATCGGGTTTTGGCTGTTCGAAGCCGTTGGCCAGCCGCTGCTGGAATTTTATGGTTCCGAAGAAAAGTTCAGCCAGTTTCAAGACTATTACAACGAGTGGGGCGGGTGGATTGTCGGCGCCGGCGGATTTACACCGCTGCCCTATAAGGTGATCACTATCGCCAGCGGCGTCACGCGGCTCGATATCGGTATCTTCATTCTCGCCTCGGTCGTTTCCCGTGGCTTGCGCTTTTACATCGAAGCCGCGCTGTTGTGGCGCTTCGGAGAGCCGGTGCGCGAATTCATCGAACGCCATCTGGGAAAATTGGCACTGCTGTTCTTCGTCATGCTGGTCGGCGCGTTCCTGCTGGTCAAGCTCCTGGTATGATGCGCATATTCTGGCGATGACGCTGTTTGACAAACCTTGGCTGCCGGCGTTGGCGCTGGTTGCCGTCAGCGGTGCCGTCCTGCTCACCGCTTTCCTGTTCGAGCATGTTGGTGGCCTCGCCCCGTGCGAACTTTGCTGGTATCAGCGCTATGCTCATATGGCCGTCTTGGCGATCGCCTCGCCGGCGCTTTATTTCAAGCGGCAGGCTAGCATTTCGGTGCCGCTTTCGATGGCTGCGGCGCTGGCGATGCTCGTCGGAGCAGCCATCGCTGGGTACCAAGTCGGGGTCGAGCAGAGCTGGTGGGAGAGCAGCTGTGCCGCGCCGGTCAAGGGAGATACCATCGAAGAGCTGCGCGCCAGTCTACTCGCCGCGCCTCGCGTGCGCTGTGACGAGGTGGCCTGGTCGCTGTGGCAAATTTCCATGGCCGGCTGGAACGCGTTGCTGTCGCTCGCCTTGGGCGCCGGCGCGCTATATGCTGCATTTATGATGGAGCGCGCCAAATGACGGACGACGCAGAGCGAGTGCCAGAGCAAGCCGCAGAGCAAGCCGTTGAGCGAGCCTCGCGCCCGGCGCGCACCGGTGACGACCGGTTGCCCGGCGATCTTGGGCCGGAACAGACCATCGAGCGAATCCTCCGCGTTGATCATGCCGGCGAATATGGCGCCGCGCGCATCTATGAAGGCCAGCTCGCCGTGCTCGGGCGCGATGCCGTGGCGCCGGTCATTCGCGAAATGGCCGATGCCGAACGCAAGCATCTGGAGACTTTCGATCGGTTGCTGCGCGAGCGGCGCGTCAGGCCGACCCTTCTGGCGCCGTTCTGGCATGCCGCCGGTTTCGCGCTTGGCGCGGGCAGTGCGCTGTTGGGCCCGCGCGCGGCAATGGCGTGCACAGCCGCGGTTGAAGAGGTGATCGAAGAACATTATGCGGCGCAAGTCGATAAGCTCGGCGACGACGAAAAGGAATTACGTGAAACGCTGATCGAGTTCGGCGCCGAGGAAAGCCGGCATAAGGAGATCGGGTTGGCGCATGAAGCGGAAATGGCGCCGGGATTCGAGCCGCTCAGCGCCGCGGTCAAGCGTGGCACGCGTCTTGCGATCTGGCTTTCGGAGAGGATCTAGCGGCACGCGCCTGACGACGCGGCAGCGTCAGTGTTCTTCCAGTTCGGAATCCCAATAGAGATAATCGCGCCAGCTTTGATGCAAGAAGCGCGGCGGAAATTCTCGGCCGGCTTCATGCAGATCATGCGTGGTTGGCGGGCGCGGCGCGTAGTGCGGATGCAGACCGCATTCGTTCGGCATCCGGTTGCCCTTGGCAAGATTACAAATGCTGCATGCCGCCACGACATTGTCCCAACTGGTGTGTCCGCCGCGTGATCGTGGCACGACGTGGTCGAAGGTCAGATCTTCGACGGCAAACCGCCTATTGCAATATTGGCAGGAGAAGCGATCGCGCAAAAAAACATTGAAGCGCGTGAATGCCGGGCGCCTGGCGAGCGGTACATATTGCTTGAGCGCGATGACGCTGGGTAGGCGGATTTCGCAGCTCGGCGAATGCACCGCGACATCATATTCCGAAACGATATTCACGCGCTCGAGAAAGGCCGCTTTAACCGCATACTGCCACGGCCAGAGCGAAAGCGGAAAATAGCTGAGCGGCCGATAATCGGCGTTCAGTACCAAGGCGTGGCAGGACTCAAGCGGCGTCGACACGCTTACTCCCTTCATCGCGATACGCTTCTCAACGAAACGGTGATGGTATTCCGCCTATCATCATAAGCACCGCTGGATGACAGGCAAGGGTCAATCCCCCGGTTCGGGCGTCGGCGAGCTTGGCCCGGGCGCGTCGACGGGATAGGTTATCGCCCGTTTTAGATCGCTACCGGAGTTGCCAAAATGTCCAACTCGTTTTCTTCTTCAGCGCGCACCGGCCCGCTCTCGGGGCTGCGCGTACTTGACATGAGCCGGGTCTTGGCCGGCCCGTGGTCGGGGCAATTGCTGGCTGATTTTGGCGCCGATGTGGTGAAGGTCGAGCGTCCTGATGTGGGCGACGATACACGCGGCTGGGGTCCGCCCTATCTTAAGGACGCCGCCGGCAACGAGACCGGCGAGGCAGCCTATTATATGTCGGCGAATCGCGCCAAGCGCTCGCTTACCCTGGATATATCAAAACCCGAGGGACAAGAAACCTGCGCCGCCCTGGCCGGGCGTGCCGACATCCTGTTGGAAAATTATAAGGCCGGCGGCCTGGCCAAATACGGCCTCGATTATAATAGCCTGAAAGCGAGCAATCCGCGGCTGATCTATTGCTCGATCACCGGCTTCGGCCAAACCGGCCCTTACGCCGCCCGCGCCGGTTACGACATGATTATTCAAGGCGCTGGTGGATTCATGAGTCTCACCGGCGAGCGTGACGATTTGCCCGGCGGCGGGCCGCAGAAAGGCGGCGTCGCGGTGGCTGATTTGATGACCGGTATGTACGCCACGGTCGCAGTCTTGGCCGCTCTGGCGTGGCGCGAGAAATCCGGCGCCGGCCAATATATCGATCTCGCCCTCCTGGATACTCAAGTCGCCTGGCTTGCCAATCAGGCAATGAATTATCTGGTCGGTGGTGACGTGCCGCGGCGCGCCGGCAACGCGCATCAGAATATTGTGCCCTATGGCGTTTTTCCGGCGCGCGACGGCCATATGATTCTCGGCATTGGCAACAACAGCCAATTGGCCAAGTTTCTGGAAGTTGCCGGGCGCGCCGAGCTCATGCAAGACGAGCGCTTCAAGACGAACACCTTGCGGGTGCAACATCGCGAGGCCGTGGTGGCGATTGTTGGCGGCATCACAGCCATGCGCGATCTCGACGATTGGCTGGCCGAATTGCAGCCCGCCGGCGTGCCCTGCGGACCGATCAACACGCTCGACCGGGTGTTCGACGATCCGCAGATTAAGGCGCGCGGCATGCGCGTCAAAATACCCCATGCGCTCGGAGTTGATGTGGAATATGCCGGAAATCCGATTCGCTTCTCCGCTTCGCCAGTAGACTATCCGCGCGCCGCGCCGTTGCTCGGTGAGCATACCGATGAAGTGTTGGAGGAATGGCTCGGCCTCGACGATACCGCCATCGCCGCGCTCCGCCAAAGCGGCGCCGTATAGCATCGGCAGTGCGAGCGCCGGGGATGCCTCCAGTCACCCGCTTCGCGCCCAGCCCGTCAGGCTATCTGCATTTAGGCCACGCCTATTCGGCTCTGATCGCCGCCACCGCGGCGGAGGGTCCGGGCGGGCGGTTTCTGCTGCGCATCGAGGACATCGATGTGGCGCGCTGCCGGCCGCAATTCGAAGACGCCATTCGAGAGGATCTCGCCTGGCTCGGCCTCGCATGGGAACAGCCGGTGCGCCGCCAATCAGAGCATTTGGCGGATTACCGAAAGGCGCTCGAAACTCTAGAGGCAGAGGGTCTGATCTATCCGTGTTTTTGTTCACGCCGTGACATCCGCGCCGAGATCGCCCGCGCCGGCGCAGCGCCGCATGGCCCAGAGGGCCCCATCTATCCCGGCACCTGCCGTGCCCTCTCGGCTGCCGTTCGGGCCGAGCGCATGGCCGCCGGTGTGCCGCATGCGCTCCGTCTCGATATGGCGTCAGCCGTTGCCGCGGCTGGCGCATTGACCTGGCATGAGCAGGGACGCGGCGATATCGCCGCCGATCCGGCGCCTCTGGGCGACGTGGTGTTGGCGCGCAAGGACACGCCGAACAGCTACCATCTTGCGGTGACCCTCGACGATCATCTGCAGGGCGTCACCCTGGTTACGCGAGGCGAAGATTTGTTCGGGGCCACCCATATTCATCGCCTGTTGCAGGCGCTCCTCGGCCTCGACACGCCCGAATATTCGCACCACGCGCTGTTGCGCGATGCGTCGGGTCGGCGCTTCGCCAAGCGCGACCGCGCTTTGACGTTGCAGGAATTGCGCGCCGCCGGCCACACGCCCGATCGCTTGCGAGAGATGTTGGATGCGCCGGCTGAATTATCCGCCTTTCTCAACGCTCTTTGATTCTCACTAAACTATGAGCATGCGTTACAGCATTGTGACGCCGATTGCGGACCGATCAGCCCAATGTTACCAGGAGAGACGATTCGGAATTACACAATCGGAAGGGAAGTAAATGTGCAGTAGCGATAAAAAAGATCCAGAGCTCAAAGATGAAGGCATAAGCCGGCGGAAAGTTCTCACCGGTGGAGTGGCCGTAGCGGCTGCGACAGGCGCGCTGGCGGCAGGTTCGATCGCCCCGACTTCCGCCCATGCCGCGGGCGATCCCTATGCACCGCCGGACAATCCGGCCCTGCCGCCATCGGACATGAAGCTCGACCTGCCGCGCACGGCGCTGGTGATCACCGACCCGCAGATCGATTTCTTGAGCCCCGATGGCGTGACATGGGGCGTCGTCGGAGAGAGCGTGACCGAGCACAACACGGTGGCCAATATTGACCGCCTGTTCGCCGCCGCCAAAGCCGCCAACCTGACCGTCGCGGTATCGCCACACTATTATTATCCTACCGATAAGGGATGGCGTTTCGAGGGAGCGCTGGAAAAGCTCATGCACGCGATCGGCATGTTCGACCGCCCCAGCCAATACACCATGGACGGCTTTGAAAACTCGGGCGCCGATTTCATGCCGCAATACAAGAAATACATCGATGACGGAAAGACCATCGTCACGTCGCCGCACAAGATGTACGGGCCGGAGGCCAACGATCTCGTTCTTCAACTGCGGAAGAACCATGTGGATCAAATCATATTGGCCGGCATGTCGGCTAATCTCTGCACCGAGTCTCATCTCCGGGAATTGCTGGAGCAGGGCTTCGAGGTTGCCGTGGTGAAGGATGCGACGGCGGCGGCGAAACTGCCCGAAGGCGACGGTTATTTGGCGGCGATCACAAATTTCCGCTATATCGCAAACGCTGTCTGGAGCACCGAGGAGGCAGTGGCGCGCATGGCCGGCGCTGCCTGAGCGCCCGGGATAATTCTCCCGGGCGGCTCACACCGACCCATGCGGCAGGCGTTCGCTGGTCAAAACAGAGTGCACGCAAATTATCGCGCGTATTTTGCGCGCGATGGCTTCGCTCGCCTCGCGCCCCACGCCGGGGACTTGGACGTCGATGGTCAGTTCGGCTTCCGGCGCCCGGACATTGTTGCCGCCGCTCCGGGTGACATGAATTTGGCTTGGAATGAGATCGCGTAGCGCGAATATCTCCAGCACCCTCGGTACGGCGGAAGGATCGGCTTCCGTCAGCACGGAAAAACACGCAACCGGAACGGCGGTGTCAGGCGTGCGGGAGGCGGGTTCGCCAGTATCTCTATCGGAAACAGCCATGCGGCAGAGTTTACTTGGCCGAATTTACATATTCAATTGCCGCCAAGCGGCTTATGATTGGAGCCTCACCAAGGACGTGACGCGTGTCTGATTCGATTGCCAGCATTCTCGAAATCCTCGTTTATATCGCCATGGGCGCGGTGGTAATTGTTCTGGTCCTCGGCATCGGTTCGATGTCCGGTGGCCGCAAAGGCAAAAAAACATCCGATCGCAGCAACAAATTCATGCGCTGGCGGGTTGGCATTCAGTTTATCGCCATTGCTCTGCTGGCGATTCTCGTTTTCGTCGTCAAGAAAGACTGACAGCGATGGTTCTTCTGACAAAAATCTATACGCGTGGCGGCGATGCAGGTGAGACCTCGCTGGGCGGCGGCGCGCGCGTGCTCAAATGCGACCTCCGCGTTGAAGCCTATGGCGCGGTGGACGAAGCAAATGCCGCCATCGGCGTTGCGCGGCTCCACTGTACCGCCGACAGCGACGAGATGCTGGCGCGCATCCAAAACGATCTGTTCGATGTCGGTGCAGATCTGTGTCGGCCAGAAGATGGCGCCGAAGCGCTCCGCATCGTCGCCGCCCAGGTCGAGCGACTGGAGCGGGAAATTGACGCCATGAACAGCGTCCTGGCACCGCTTACATCCTTCGTTTTGCCTGGCGGCTCGCCCGCCGCAGCCGAACTTCACGTCGCGCGTACTACAGTGCGTCGCGCTGAGCGCCTAACTGTGGCTTTGGCCCAACAGGAGAAGCTGAATCCGGTGGCGATCCACTATCTTAACCGCCTCTCCGATCACCTATTTCAACTCGCCCGCGTCAACAATGAAGGCGGTGCACGCGACGTGCTTTGGGTGCCTGGAGCGACGCGCTGAAGGGCTTATGCTGCGTTGCAACATAATTAGCCAATCCAGCGACATTTCCTTGAATTTTCGGACCGTTGACGCCGCGCTGTTGGGGCATTACGCTGCGCCTCTTGATCGGTACGGTCGGTTTGTTGCGAATGCGAAAGGCAAGGGCCACGCCGCTGATTTCATGCCTGCTGCGCCTGGCGCCACGGCAAATGTTTGATTTAATCCAGTAGGAGCCCGCGCAATATGAAAGTGCTTGTCGGGATCAAGCGCACGATCGACGCAAATGTGAAAGTTCGCGTTAAAGCGGATGGCACCGGCGTAGAGACGGCCAACGTCAAAATGACGATCAATCCATTCTGTGAAATCGCTGTCGAGGAAGCGGTGCGCATGAAGGAGGCCGGCATCGCCGAGGAGATTGTCGTGGTGACGGCAGGCCCTGAAGAAGCGCGCCAAACCCTCATGACCGCGCTCGCCATCGGCGCCGATCGCGCCGTACATGTGTTGGCGGAACAGGATATTCAACCGCTCGCCGTGGCTAAGGTGCTGAAGGCGGTGGTTGAGCAGGAATCGCCTGGTTTGGTGATTGTCGGCAAGCAGGCGATTGACGATGACAGCAATCAGACCGGGCAGATGTTGGCGGCACTTCTTGGTTGGCCCCAGGCGACGTTCGCCTCCAAGATCACGCTCGGCGACGGCGAGGCCGAAGTGACACGGGAAATTGATGGCGGGCTGGAGACGCTCACCATCAAGCTTCCCGCCGTGGTGACGACCGATCTGCGCCTCAACGAACCGCGCTACGCGTCGCTGCCTAACATCATGAAAGCCAAGAAGAAGCCGATCGACGCCAAGACGATCGAGGAATGGGGTGTGGATGCCGCGCCGCGCCTCGAAATTCTCAACGTCACCGCGCCGCCCAAACGCGAAGCCGGTGTGATGGTCGCAAGCGTGGCCGAGTTGGTCGACAAATTGCAAAACGAAGCCAAGGTGCTGTGATGGCCTCTCTCGTCCTTGCCGAACATGACAATATAGAGTTGAAACGCGCCACGCTGCACGCGGTTACCGCGGCGTTGCAGTTGGACGGCGAGGTTCATATTCTGGTTGCCGGCGCGCAATCCGCCGGCGTGGCCGAAGCCGCGGCAGCCGTTGCCGGCGTCACCAAGGTGCTGCATGCCGACGATGCCGCATATGGTCATGATCTGGCCGAGAATTTGGCGCCGCTGATTGTCGGTCTGGCGGAGAAATACGATTCGCTGCTGGCCTGCGCCACGACATCCGGCAAAAATGTGATGCCGCGCGTGGCGGCGCTGCTCGACGTCGCACAGATATCCGAGATTTCTGAAATCGTCTCGGCCGACACTTTTGTTCGCCCGACCTATGCCGGCAACGCCATGGTGACCGTGCGTAGCAAGGATGCCCGCAAAGTTATCACAGTACGCGCGACCGCGTTTGATGCCGCCGCAGTGGACGGCGGGTCGGCGGTTATTGAAGCGATTAGCGGCCCCGGAGACCAGGGCCTGTCGCGCTTCGAGCGCCATGAATTGAGCGTCTCAGTGCGGCCCGAATTGACCAGCGCGGACATCGTCGTTTCCGGCGGGCGCGGGATGCAGAGCGGCGAAAACTTTCCTTTGGTTGAAGCCGTCGCCGATCGGCTCGGCGCCGCCGTCGGCGCGTCGCGCGCCGCGGTCGATGCGGGCTACGTGCCAAACGATTATCAGGTCGGGCAGACCGGAAAAGTGGTGGCGCCCAACCTCTATATCGCCGTCGGCATCTCGGGCGCGATCCAACATCTCGCCGGGATGAAAGACAGCAAGGTGATCGTCGCCATTAACAAGGATGAAGAGGCGCCCATTTTTCAGATTGCGGATTATGGTTTGGTTGCCGATTTGTTTAAGGCGCTCCCCGAGCTCGCTGAGGAGCTGGACAAACAAAAAATATCTAAGAACTGAGGCCGGCCATGATTGAACACATCGGCATAATCGGCGCGGGCCAAATGGGCAGCGGTATCGCTCATGTCGCGGCGCTGAACGGTTTTACGGTGACGCTCCTAGATGTTGACGATGCGGTGTTGCAGGCCGCGATGGCGACGATCCACAGAAATATGAGCCGGCAGGTGCGCAAGCAAATGATTGACCAGGCTGCCTGCGATGGGGCGTTGGGGCGGATCAAAACCGGTGCCGGTGTTGCGGATCTGAAGGATGCGGATCTGGTAATCGAGGCGGCGGCGGAAAACGAAACAATCAAGAAAGAAATTTTTGCCAGTCTCAAGGGCATCATTAAGCCTGACGCCATCATCTGCACCAACACCTCTTCCATCTCGGTGACGCGGCTTGCCGCCAGCACCGACCGGCCCGGCCTGTTCATGGGGATGCACTTCATGAATCCGGTGCCGATGATGGAACTTGTTGAACTGGTGCGCGGCATTGCCACCGACGTGGACACCTATGAGCAGGTGCGCGACGTCGCGGTGAAGATGGGCAAAAAAACAGCTATGGCCGAGGACTTCCCGGCCTTCATCGTAAACCGAATTTTGTTGCCGATGATCAACGAAGCGATCTACGCGCTGTATGAGGGTGTCGGCACGGTGGAATCCATCGATACCGCCATGCGCCTAGGCGCGCATCATCCCATGGGGCCACTGCAGCTCGCTGATTTCATCGGCCTCGATACCTGCCACGCCATCATGCAGGTCCTTTATGAAGGCCTGGCCGACAGCAAATATCGCCCCTGCCCGCTGCTCGCTAAATATGTCGAGGCCGGTTGGCTGGGCCGCAAAACCGGTCGCGGTTTTTACGATTATTCCAGCGAGACGCCCGTTCCAACGCGCTGATGCTGGTTTGACGTTTGCGGCAACGGATCATGCGGCCCTCCACTATTTCAACGTTTGTTCCAGCAATTGCTTTTGCTGCCGTCCTGATGGCAGGGATAATGCTGTTCGCCTCGTTGCCCATCGGTAGCGCCGGCGCCCGAGCGCAAACCGACGGCGAGGTCATGCATTTTTCGCTGACCACCCATGACGGGCGACGCGTGAGCGAGCAGGATTTTCGCGGGCGCTATCTGCTGATTCAATTTGGCTACACATGGTGCCCGGATGTATGCCCGATGGAATTGGCATTGTTGGCGGAGGTTCTGGACCGACTAGGAGCAGAGGTCGAGAAAGTCCAGCCGCTCTTCATCTCTTTTGATCCGGCGCGCGACAGCGCAGACGTACTGGCCGGCTATGTCGATAATTTTCACCCGGCGATTATTGGTCTCACCGGATCAGAAGCGGAAATAGCCCGCATCCTCGATGCCTTTGGTGTCATTCGGATCAGGCAACGGGAAGAGGGCGGCGGCTATATCTATGCCCATTCTGCCAACACATATTTGCTCGGCCCGCGCGGGGATTATCGCGGTTCGATCGATTCCCTGGCCCCTCCAAACGACGTCGCTGACGGCCTGGCCGAGTTTTTGCGCGATGACGCAAGGGCGACGGAATAACAACGAAACGGTTGATTGCCGAAAAAATAGCGCCATTATGCGCCCGTGCGGAACCGATGGGGCACGAGTCGCCCCTGAAAACGGCGCGAAACGCCAACGCGGAATCGGAACATGAGCGGCAACCCAAAGACCAAGCAGGACGGCGACGCGGCGGTGTCCGGCGCCTCCGCCAAATCGGCGAATCCCCGTGATGCAAAACCCCAAGGCGTGAATACCGTGTGGGGCGGGCGTTTTGATTCCGCGCCTGATGATCTCATGACGGCGATAAACGCTTCCGTCAGTTTTGATTGCAGGCTCTACGCTCAAGACATCGCCGCTTCCAAAGCGCATGCCGAAATGCTTGTCACCCAGGGCATTATTCCCGCAGAAGATGGCTTCAAAATTCAAGCCGGGCTCGACACCATCCGGGATGAAATCGAGGACGGCCGGTTCGCCTTTAAAAGCGAATTGGAAGACATCCACATGAATATCGAATCGCGCCTGAGTGACATCATCGGCAGCGCCGCCGGGCGCCTGCATACGGCGCGGTCGCGCAACGACCAGGTGGCGACGGATTTCCGTCTCTGGGTGCGTGCGGCGCTGGAAGTGACTGACAGGGAAATGCGCGATGTGCAGGCCGCGCTGATTGACCGCGCTGAAGAGCATGCGGCGACCGTGATGCCGGGCTTTACCCATTTGCAATCGGCGCAGCCGGTGACCTTCGGTCATCATTTGCTGGCCTATGTCGAAATGCTCGGCCGCGATCGCGGCCGTGTTAGCGATTGTCTCAGCCGGCTCAACGAATCCCCGCTCGGTGCCGCGGCGCTGGCTGGCACCTCGTTTCCGATCGACCGCCAGGCAAGTGCTGCGGCGCTCGGTTTTGATCGTGTTGCGGCCAATTCCATCGATGCGGTGTCGGACCGCGACTTCGCCCTTGAAGCGCTGAGCACCGCCGCCATCTCCGCAGTGCATTTGTCGCGCTTGGCCGAGGAACTGGTCATTTGGTCAAGCGCCCAATTCGCTTTTATCCGGCTCTCCGATGGCTTCAGCACCGGCTCGTCGATCATGCCGCAAAAACGTAATCCTGACGCGGCGGAATTGGTGCGCGCCAAGACCGGGCGCATCACTGGCGCGCTGGTGGCGCTTTTGACGGTGATGAAGGGCTTGGCGCTGAGCTACGCCAAGGACATGCAGGAAGACAAAGAGCCGGTGTTCGATGCATTCGACTCGCTCTCGCTTTGTCTGCGCGCTTCGGCCGGCATGATACGCGACTTACAGGTGGATACCGCCGCCATGTCCAGCGCCGCCGGGAAGGGACATGCCACGGCGACCGAACTCGCAGATTGGCTGGTGCGCGAGCTGGGTATGCCATTTCGCGATGCGCATCATGTCACTGGGCGCGTCGTTCGCCGCGCCGATGAATTGGCGTGCCGCTTGGACGAGTTACCGCTTGAGGAACTGCAAGCTGTTGAGCCACGCATCGTGGCAGCGGCGCGCGATGTGTTGGATCCCGTCCGCGCCGTCGAAAGCCGCTCCAGCTACGGCGGAACGGCGCCCAATCAGGTGCGTGCGCAAGTGACGCGCGCGCGGCAGCGCTTCTTATGATTCGCAAGCTCAGCCTGCTGTTGACCATCCTCGCCGCACTCGGTTTGGTTGTGGCGTTGGTGGGATGCGGCAAGCGGGGCGCGCTTGAGGCGCCGCCTCAAGAATCCACTCTAGAGCTGCCCCGCCAATCGGCCTGACGGCGGCCATACTTCGGAAAAAGACGGCATGGAATATTTTACGTACCGGGACGGCACCGGTGGCAACGAGCTATTCGCCGAGGATGTCGCGCTTAGTCAACTGGCCGAGCAATTCGGCACGCCGTGCTACGTCTATTCGAGCGCTGCGCTGCTCGCGCGCTTCCAGGCCTTTAGCCAGGCGGTGGGCGATGCCTTGGTATGCTATTCCCTGAAGGCAAACGACAATCAGGCGGTGGTTCGCTGTCTCGCTGGCGCCGGTGCCGGGGCGGATATTGTCTCCGGCGGCGAGCTTCGCCGGGCACTTGCGGCCGATATCGTCCCGGCCAAGATCGTCTTCGCCGGCGTTGGCAAAACCGGTGACGAATTGGCCGACGCGCTTGATGCCGGCATCGGCCAGTTCAATGTTGAATCCGAGGATGAGCTGCATTTGCTGGCGTCGCTTGCCGCGGCGCGTGGCGTGCGCGCGCCGATTTCGCTGCGGGTTAATCCGGATGTCGACGCTGAAACCCATGACAAGATTTCGACCGGCCGGGCCGAGGATAAATTTGGCATCGCATTCGATCAGGCAGAGGCGCTCTATGCCCGCGCCGCTGGCATGGACGGTGTCGATATGGTGGGCCTAGCGATTCATATCGGTTCGCAACTGACGTCTCTCGCGCCGTTTGAGGCCGCTTTCGCCCGCGTCGGCGAGCTCTTCCTCCGGCTGCGCTCCAACGGACATGCGGTTTCGCGTCTTGATCTTGGCGGCGGGCTCGGCATTTCTTATCGCGGCGAAGCGCCGCCGGATTTGCACGAATATGGTGCCTTGGTGCAGCGCACCGGTCGCGCTCTTGGAGCAGCAGTCACACTCGAGCCGGGGCGCTGGATGGCGGCTCCCGCCGGGTTGTTGCTGGCTCGCGTCATTCGCGTAAAGCAGAACGGCAACAAGCAATTTGTGATCGCCGATATGGCGATGAACGATCTTTTACGCCCCGCGCTCTATGGCGCATGGCACGAGATTCAGGCCGTCGCACCGCGTCCCGGCGAGGTGTCGCCGGTCGATATCGTCGGCCCAATTTGCGAGAGCGGCGATGTGATCGGGTCCGACCGCCCAATGCCCGAATTGCGTGCCGGAGATCTCATCGCCGTGCGGGACGTCGGTGCGTACGGCGCGGTGATGTCGTCAAACTACAACAGCCGCCTGCCCGCTGCCGAGGCGATGGTGCATGGCGGTGAGGCCGCTCTAGTTCGCCCGCGCCTCGATTATGACGCTCTGATTGCGCGCGACACAGTGCCGGATTGGCTGAGCGGATTGGCCAGCGCCTAGCCGCTTCGTGGGCCCGCTTCCAATGCCTCTATGACGACACTGCAAATTTTCTGAAGGTCGAATGGCTTTGGCACGACGCTATGCACAAGGGCCTCCAGATTGTGCGCTCGTTGGCGCTCCGCAGCGTAGCCGGTGATGAGGACAATCGGCATGTCTGGCCAATCCCGGCTCACCGTCAACGCCAGTGAGATGCCGTCCAATTCGGGCATGACGATATCACTCAGCAGCAGATCGAATGTGTTTTTTTGCAGGGCTTGTAGGGCCTGAACGCCGTCCGCCACCGCTTTGATTTCATGGCCCTGGCTCTCCAAGGCGCGAACCAGGAATGTCCGCACGGCATCCTCGTCTTCGGCGATTAGGATGCGGGCCATCGGGTTTGCTCAGTTTGCGTCTTCACCGGCGAAACCGATGCGCAAGCTTACTACGCCTATCGGCGGGCTGGTGAGGCGGGTTTCGAATTTCGTGTAGCTTTGCGCCGGTAACTCGCTTTGCTCGGCGGCGAAAGTCCAGTGATGCAGTTCGATATTGGCAGCGTCGAGCAATCCGATGCGAACCGCTGGAACGGCCCGGCTGTCGTCAGCCAGGTTATAAATTCGTCCGCGTACCACAAGAATCGGAACGCCGCCCTCAACCACCTGGTTCTGAGTGACATTCTGGAATTTAAGATCAGCGGTATCCACCGTGTCTGTGCCTAAGCCGATCGCCGCGTAAAGTTTGCCGGCGGGGGGCCACGCGTCGACGATCGGCCCGCGCGCCAGAATGCCGCCAAGGACGATTATCACCACCGCAGCAGCCACAGCGAGCCAGCCCAAGCGGTTTGCACGCCGCCGCTTTGCCACGATGGCCGGCAAGTTCGAGCCGAACGGAATCGGCCTGGGTTCATCATCAGGCGGTAGGATATCGATCCGTTTCGGCATGTCGGCGGGCGGCTGCTCGTGCCAAGTATGGCTGCATTTAGCGCAACGAACCGTGCGCCCCTCTCCGCCCAGTGCCGTGGGATCGATCAGATAGCGCGTCGCGCAGGACGGGCAGCTGACAATCATACGTTTTAATCAAACAATTGTTGTTGTATGCGTTGGCGGATGCCGAACAGTCCGCAGTGTACCGCTAATTGCGCTTCCTCTCCATAGCGATTGCGCAAACAGCCCGGCGTGCATGTAGAATGCTGGAGGACTGCCGATCCGGCAACTATTTCAAGGCCTGGAGACTTTTACTCGTGGTTCGATTCGAAAATGTGGGGATGCGGTATGGCATGGGCCCGGAGGTGCTGCACGATGTCACCTTCGAGGTCCAACCCGGCGAATTCCGCTATCTTGTGGGGCCGAGCGGCGCCGGAAAGACGTCGCTACTGCGCTTGATGTATCTTGCGCACCGCCCGTCGCGCGGCTTGATATCGATGTTTGGCGCCGACGTTATCGCGGCGGGACGTCAGCAATTGATGGATCTTCGCCGCGGAATCGGTGTGGTTTTCCAAGATTATCGCCTGCTTGCGCATCTTTCGGCGCTTGATAATGTGGCGCTGCCGCTGCGCGTCGCCGGCGCCAAGGAAGAACTGGTGCAAGAGCATGTGTCTGAATTGCTGGCTTGGGTAGGCCTTGCCGATCATATCCACGCGCTGCCCGAATCGCTGTCCGGCGGACAAAAACAACGCGTCGCGATCGCCCGCGCCGTGATTACCCGCCCGCGCTTGTTATTGGCCGACGAACCGACGGGAAATCTCGATGAATCGCTTGGTCAGCGCCTGATTCGCCTGTTTGAGGAATTGAACCGGATCGGCACCACGGTGATCATCGCCACCCATAATCACAACATGGTGGCGCGCAATCCCCACCCTGTGATGACGCTCAGTTCCGGCGAGCTTCGACTCGACGCACCGATCGTCAAGGAGAGCTGAGATGGCACGCCGTGCGCCGGCAGTTGTTCCGCTCGGTCGCGACGCGCCGAGCCGGTTCTTGCCCTGGGTTTTTGCACTGATGGTCTATTTGGCTGTCTTGGCCCTGGCCGGCGTGCTGATATTGCATAGCGCCGTGGATCGCTGGCAGCGCGGTGAAGTGGATACACTCACTGTGCAGCTCATGCCGATCGAGAACGTGAGCGAGGACGCGCGAATCACCGAAATGCGGGAATTGCTTGGCGGCGTGGACGGCGTGACGGGAATTCACGTGGTCGCGCAGTCGGAGACCATCGAACTGATCGAGCACTGGTTGGGCGCCGGAAATGTGCCGCCGGATTTGCCATTGCCACGGCTCATTGATGTCGATGTTGCGCCTGGATACGGCCTCGACGCCGAAAGTCTGGCCCTTCGCCTTCAGGCATCGCTGCCCGGCGTCACTGTAGATGACGCTAAACTTTGGCTCGACCGGCTGGCCGATCTTGGCCGTTCTCTGGAATTTCTCGCCATTGCTGTGGTCATCTTGATCGGCCTTGCCGCCGTCGCAACCGTCATATTCACCACGCGAATGGGTATTTCAATTCATCGCAACGTCATAGAATTGTTGCATCTTATCGGTGCGCGCGACGGTTATGTGGCTGCACAGTTTCAGCGCCAAGCGATGATGCTGGGATTGCGCGGCGGGGTGCTCGGGATTGTCTTCGCGGCGGCCACGCTTTATGGCTTGGGCCAAGTCGCCGGTGGCCTGGAAACGCCGTTGGCGCCGGACATTCCGGTGGCGAATTGGGCATGGGTATTGCTGGCCGCCGTTCCGGTCGCCACTGCCTTGATCGCCATGGTGACGGCCCGCCTCACGGCGCTCAGGGAACTCGCAAAGATGCCATGACGGCACGACAATAGGTGTGTGCGCATGACAGTTACCTATCGCATTTTTGGCGGCACGATCTTCGTGTTGGCGATCCTCTGGTCGGTCGGCCTGGTGAGTTTTGCCGCGGCCTTGCCACGCGACATTGATGATCCGTCGAGCCATACGGACGCCATAGTTGTTCCAACTGGTGGTCAAGGGCGGCTCGGTGCCGGGCTGGAACTGCTGCGCGCAGGCCTGGCCGAGCGGCTTTTAATAACGGGCGTCAATGATGGCGTCACCATGCAGAGCCTGGTCGGCGAAAACGCTGGCGCGGCGACGGTCTGTTGCGTTGATCTCGGATACGGTGCCCGCGATACGTTCGAAAACGCACTGGAATCCGCCGCTTGGATGGCCGAACGGGATTATCGCAGCCTCCGGCTGGTGACCGGAAATTACCACATGCCAAGGGCGATCCTTGAGTTTCGCAGCGCCATGCCAGATGTTAAAATAGTGGCCAACCCGGTCTTTTCGCAACATGTGAGGGTCGAGAATTGGTGGCGTTACAGAGGAACAGCGGGCCTGATCGCGAGCGAGTACGCGAAGTATCTTCTGGCGCTCATTCGAACGCCGTTCAGCCGCGCCGACTCGCCAAGCAATCCGTCATGAACACCGTCCGCTCGGCGCTTTGCACGACGTGCTTTTACACATGGTCCATCGTCATGGCCTTGGTGATGTTTCCCATGTTGCTGACGCCGCGCCCGATATTCCGGTGGTTCGTACAATTATGGTCGGAAGGCAATTTTTTCATTTTTCGCGTTGTCGTCGGCATCCGCGTGGAAGTCCGCGGGCGTGAATTTATACCGGCGGGACCGGCGATCATCGCGTCTAAGCATCAGTCCGAATGGGAGACTCTCATTTTTCTGCGCCTGCTGCACGATCCCGTCTACATCATGAAAAAAGAACTCGCCTATATCCCAGGGTACGGCCAGTTCGCCCGCAAAATGAAAATGATCTTCATTGATCGCGACGGCTACTCCAAATCATTGCGCAAGCTCGTCAAGGCCGCGCAGAAATCCATCGCGACCGGCCGCGCGTTAGTCATTTTCCCGGAAGGCACGCGCGTTGAGCCGGGCGAGAAATTGCCGTATCGGCCCGGTATCGCCGCACTTTATGGCGCACTCGATGTGCCGGTCACACCGGTGGTGCATAATTCCGGCCTGTGCTGGCCGAAACAGTCTTTCCGCAAATATGCCGGCACTATCGTCATTCACTTTCTTGAGCCGATCGAGCCCGGCCTCGAGCGGCGTGAATTCATGGCGCGCCTCGAAAACACCATGGAAAATGCCGCCGACGAACTGATAGCAGAAACGAGACCTGTGAATTAGAACATCAGCGGAACATCCCTTGACCGCAAGAACCCCGCAGCCTTAAACTATCCGGTTCCTTCCTGGTGGTACGGCGACTTCGTTCGTCGACCAGAAATAGGCAGTAAATTATTGCTATGACCCCGATGACACCCATATCCAGCCAAATCTGGGACATGAAATATCGCCTCAAGACGGGCGAGGGCACGGCAATAGACAAGACCATGGAGGATAGTTGGCGCCGAGTCGCAAATGCTCTCGCCGCGCCCGAGGATGATCCGGCGCATTGGCAGGCGGAATTTTACGAAGCGCTCAAAGATTTTCGCTTCCTACCGGCAGGCCGCATTCTTGCCGGCGCCGGGACAGACCGTCATGTCACCTTGTTCAATTGTTTCGTCATGGGACGTGTGCCCGACGATATGGCGGGCATTTTCGATCAACTCAAAGAAGCCGCCCTGACGATGCAACAAGGCGGCGGCATCGGCTATGATTTTTCGACGCTCAGGCCTAAGGGAGCACCGGTTGTCGGCGTCGGCGCCGACGCGTCGGGGCCGCTGACCTTCATGGATGTGTGGGATTCAATGTGCCGCACTATCATGAGCGCCGGCTTCAGGCGCGGCGCGATGATGGGCACCCTGCGCTGTGATCACCCCGATATCGAATCCTTTATCGAGGCCAAGCAGGATCCGGGGCGCCTGCGTATGTTCAATCTCTCGGTGCTGGTGAGCGACGATTTTATGGTCGCAGTCAAAGCTGATCGCCCGTGGGAGCTGAGCTTTGGCGGCGTCTGCTACAAAACGGTTTCGGCACGCGAGCTGTGGGACCGGATCATGCGCGCGACCTATGCCTTTGCCGAGCCCGGCGTGATCTTTATCGACCGTATCAACAAAGCCAATAATTTGAGCTATTGCGAGGAGATATTCGCCACCAATCCATGTGGCGAGCAACCACTGCCGCCCTATGGCGCGTGCCTGCTTGGCTCGATCAATCTGGCCAGCCTGGTGCAGGCGCCGTTTGAGGAAGATGCGGCGCTAGATATTGCAGCGCTCAGCCGGCTTGTCGCCACTTCCGTGCGCATGCTCGACAACGCCATTTCCGTTTCGCGCTTTCCGCTCGAAGCGCAAAAGGACGAAGCGATTGCCAAGCGACGCATCGGCCTCGGCGTGACCGGTCTCGCCGACGCGTTGATCATGTGCCGCGCGCGCTATGGCAGCGAGCCGGCGAACGCGCTCACCCATAGCTGGCTGGCGGCGCTCCGCGATGCCGCTTATTTAACGTCGGCACGCCTGGCTGGGGAAAAAGGTGCTTTCCCGCTGTTCGCCGCCGAGCCTTATCTGGCGAGCGAAACGGTGGCTAATTTGAGCCCCGAAATCCGTGCCGAAATTGAGCGCTTTGGGACGCGCAATGCGCTTCTCACCTCGATCGCGCCAACCGGTACGATCTCGCTTCTGGCGGGAAATATCTCGTCCGGCATCGAGCCGGTTTTCAGCTATTCCTATCGCCGCAATGTGCTCATGCCAGACGGTACGCGCAAGGCGGAGAATGTTTCCGATTACGCCTATCGTCTATTCCGCGAACTCAAGGGTGAAAATACGCCGCTGCCGGATTATTTTGTCGATGCGCAGCAGCTGCGCCCGTCCGACCATCTCGTTGTGCAGGCGTTGGCGCAAAAATATATCGACAGCTCGATTTCCAAGACAATCAATTGCCCAGAAGAAATCGACTTCGACGAATTCAAGGATATCTACACCGAAGCCTTCGACCTTGGCTGCAAGGGATGCACCACCTATCGACCCAATCCGATAACCGGCGCGGTCATGGAAACCACCTCTGCGGCTGAAGTCGTGGAACACGAAGTGCAGGAAGAGCTTCCGCTGAAGCAACCCGTCGCCAAGCCGCGCGATGCCTATGAGGCAGGCGGCGTGGTCTATATGACCCAGCCCCTGGAGCGCCCGGAATCATTGCCGGGCAGCACCTATAAGATTCGCTGGCCCGAGAACGACCACGCCATCTACATCACCATCAACGACATCATGCGGGATGGCCGGCGCGCGCCGTTCGAAATTTTCATCAATTCCAAGAACACCGAACATTATGCCTGGACCGTTGCCCTAACGCGCATGATCAGCGCGGTCTTCCGGCGCGGCGGCGATATCTCGTTTGTAGTCGAGGAATTGAAAGCGGTGTTCGATCCGCGCGGTGGCCAGTGGATGGATGGGCGCTATGTGCCGTCGATTCTGGCTGCCATCGGCGAGGTGATCGAGCATCATTTGAGCATCACCGGCTTTACCCCCGTTGCGGCCCCGGTGGACAAACGAGCGTCCGCGATGGAAGCACCGCCACGCGAGCGCTTGCGGACATGCTCGCGCTGCGGCCAATTCGGCGTCATTCAACAGGAGGGCTGCGACATGTGTACGGCGTGCGGTTTCTCCAAATGCGCCTGATGGTCTAGTCGTCGGCGTCGACCTCGCGCAAGAGTGCGGCGAGACCGGTGTCCTTCAGGCCCAACTGGCGGAGGTGGTGAACCGTGTTCGCCAGATAGTCACGCGCTTCACCGGCCGTGCCGCGGCCATTGCGGATAAGATTGATCATGATGTCAGGTTCGAGTTTTCCGGAATATTGCGGGCCAGCTCGGTCGGCGGTGTAGGTGTGCGCCATAACACGCGGCGCGCCACGCCCGCGCATCAGCGATATCGGCAGGCGCCGCGCCACATAAACATGATAGATCATCTCGCGTGCATGGATCGCGGCCAGAATGTCGCGCGCGGCGTCAGGGTCGAGGCGAAAAGCCCGCCCGACGCAGGAGCCGCCATTGTCCAGGCCGAGGACCAAGCCGGGGTTTTTCGGCGACCCACGGTATATGTGAGAATAAATGCAAAAGGCGCGGTGATAGCCGCGCAACAATGCTGGTTCCGATTCGACATACTCAAAATCTGGCCGCCACATCAGCGAACCGTATGCAAATACCCAAATTTCGTCTTTGCGTGTCTCTATCATAAACTGCAAGATTGTCGTTGCGCCGGAAGTGTAGCGCCCGCGGAAGTGAGAGCAAGCCAGGAGATGGCCGTATGAAAATTGCACCGCTTGCCGTCAGCGTCGTTGGCGGAATCGCCATCGCCGTTATTGGCTACACCGCCTATTGGTTTGTCGCGGCAGGCGAGATCGAGGACCGCATCGCCGAATGGGCGGAAGACCAACGCGCGCGCGGCCTCACCATCGAGACCGGCGCTCCTGAAGTGAGCGGTTACCCGCTCCAGTTCGAGGTATCTCTACAACATCCGTCGGTGGACGCTGGCGCCAAGGGCTGGACCTGGCGCGGTGACTTCCTCACCGCAAGTTTTCGCCCCTGGCGGTTCGACAAGTTCAATCTCAAATTTAACGGCCGAAACGATGTGCGCTATTTTGATGGTGAATCCTGGCACGATATTCACGGTAATATCGAAGACGGCAGCGCCTGGCTTCAACTCGATGATGAGCGGCGAATCGAAAATTTTCTACTCGACCTCAAGCAGATAGCCCTTGCGGGCCCGTGGGGCGAAGATTCGGTTTTCGCTGCACGGCTGCGGGCACGAGGCGAGCGCCTGGCGGAATCTGAATCAGAGACCGCGTCCGCGCCGCTTAAGGCCGCAACTGCCGCGGTGGAATTTGAAGGCGTCAAGCTGCCGCCGGGATTCGGCGACGAAATGGGCGAAATGATTGAATTTTTGAATTTTGATCTCAGCCTGTTTGGCCCGCTGCCCACCGGCAAAACCAACGCAGCGGTACGTGCATGGCGCGACGAGGGCGGCACGGTGGAGATCGATTCGTTCCGCGTTCTCTGGGGGCCGCTCGGAATCAATTCGGCGGGGACCATCGCCCTCGACAGCGAGATGCGCCCGATCGGTGCGCTCACGGCAGATATCATCGGCTACGGCGATGTGATCGATGCGCTGATCATGAGCAACATGATCCCGCTGGGGGATGCTTTCCTGGCCAAGGTCGCGTTTAACTTGCTGGCCGACAAGCCGGCAGATGGCGGACCGCCAGTTCTCCGCGGCGTTCCCGTAACCGCCCAAGACGGCGGCCTCTTCGTGGGCCCTGTCGCCATCGCCAAAATTCCGGCGATGAACTTCGACTAAGTTCAACTCATAGTCTGAGCCGTCTTTGTAACAGCCGACGCTAAACTTGCTTGGCCTCAATCAGGTCTCGGCGGATAGCGCGTGTGCGCGTGAACAGTTCCTCCAACGCCTTGTCGTCACCCCAACGAATGGCGCGTTGCAAGACCGCCAAATCCTCGGTGAAGCGGCCGAGCATTTCGAGCACGGCCTCCTGGTTGTTGAGAAACACATCGCGCCACATCTCGGGGTCCGAGGCGGCAATGCGGGTAAAATCGCGAAACCCGCCGGCGGCGTATTTAACCACTTCGCGATCGGTTACATGTTCGATGTCGAGCACCGTGCCAACGATATTGTAGGCGATGAGCTGTGGCAGATGGGAGGTGATGGCCAGTACTTTATCGTGATGCGCGGCATCCATGATATCGACCATCGAGCCGGCGCGGCGCCATAACTCAGAGATTTTTTCGACCGCCGCCGGATCGCATCCTTCGGGCGGCGTGAGTATGCACCAATGATTTTCGAAGAGTTCCGCGAACCCGGCCTCCGGGCCCGAATGCTCAGTGCCCGCCACCGGATGGGCCGGCACCAGATGCACCCCCTTGGGCAGATGCGGCGCAACGTGGCGGATAACGGCGCCTTTGACCGAGCCGACATCGGTCACGATGGCGCCGGGCATCAGGTACGGCCCGATCGCCTCGGCGATGGCGGCATTGGCGCCCACCGGCGCGCCCAGAATCACCAAATCAGCGTTCTCAACGGCGGTGGCCATGTCGGTTTCGGCGCGATCACCCAGGCCGAGCTCCATCGCCTTGTCTGAGGTTGATTTGCGGCGTGAATAAATAACGATCTCGCGCGCCAGGCTGTCGCGTTTCATAAAACGGGCGATCGAAGAATTGATCAAACCGATGCCGATCAGCGCAACGCGCTCGAACATAAATTCAGCTGTCATGATTTACGCCATGAATTCCTTGAGCGCCAAAAGCAGTGCGTCCATCTCGTCGTCCCGTCCAATACTGACGCGCAGGCAATCGGGCAAATGATAAGTATCGACATTGCGGGCAAGAATACCGCGGGTGGTCAGAAAACTATCTGCCGCTTTCGAATCGTGACTCCCGCCTTCGGGAAAGCGCAGCAGCAGAAAATTGCACACGCTCGGTAAAACCGCGATGCCGATGTTCTGTAACTCCGGGACAAGCCGCTTGAGCCATTTGTCGTTGCGGCGCCGCGCCGTATCGATATGGTCCTGGTCTTGCACCGCGGCCAGGCCGGCGGCAAGGGCTGGGGCGGTGACGTTGAACGGGCCGCGCACGCGGTTCATCACATCGATCACTTCTTCGCCGGCATAGCACCAGCCAAGGCGAAGCGCCGCCAAACCATAAATTTTCGAGAAGGTCCGCGTCATGACCACATTCTTAGCGGCATCGACCAGTTCCGCGCCGGCCTCATAGTCGGCGGCCGTCACATATTCCGCGTACGCCGAATCGATAACGAGAAGAATATTTTCCGGCAGCCCACGCCACAATCGGCGCAACTCCGCTTTTGAGAGATAGCTGCCTGTCGGGTTGTTCGGGTTGGCGAGAAAAAGAACCCGGGTTTTCCCGGTGACATGCTCGAGCAGGGAATCGACGTCGGCCCGCAAATCAGTCTCCGGCGCAGCCACCGGCGTGGCACCAGCCGCGCGCGCGGCGAGCGCATAAACGAGAAAGCCGTGCCGGCTGTACAGGACTTCATCGCCTGGGCCGGCATAGGCTTTGGTCAGCAATTGCAATATTTCATCGGAGCCGGTGCCGCACACAATACGTGCCGGGTCCAGGCCGTTGAGGGCGCCGAGCGCATCGCGTAGATCACCAGCGCCGCCGTCAGGATAGCGATGCAATGAATCGCCAAGCGCTTCATACGCGGCCACGGCGCGCGGGCTCGGGCCGAGCGCCGATTCGTTGGACGCCAAGCGAATGACGTTTTGACCACCGTCGAGCGTGGATCGTCCGCCCACATAGGGTGAAATTTCCATGATTCCGGGCCGTGGCGTCAGATGTGATGTTCGCGTATTCATGGCATGTCATTCATGGCAAATTGTTTGCGTCGGCAGGCGCGCGCTTGCTGCTAGATCTCCGTCACGTTGACTGGTTTGGCAAAGCAGCCCAAATTCACGAACCGTGTCACCTCGTTCTCAAGGGTGCTGAGCAAACTGGTGAGGCGGGGGTCGGTATCCGCGATAAAACCGTCGATTTCCGCGAGCTGCCAACGTGTGGGTTGATCGTCTTGCGTCCAAGTCGCTGCCCAGTCAAGCGATAGGCCGGCGCCCTCCGCTTCCTTGCGTATGCGATCGCGGCTGATGTTTTCCGTTGATTCAAATGCGATGAGGGAAATATCTTCGCCCGAGGCTTCCGGTATCACGCGGGCGATCGCCATGGCGCGGGTATCGTCGTTTCCGGCAACGCCGCGCAACAGCCAAGGCAGAGCGGCAACGATGCGCGGCCGCTGGCTGCCGCCGACAGTCAGCGTATACCACCATGGCTCGGCGGACGCGCGCATGGTGTGCGTATCGGACGTCATCGGTAATACCCCCACCGATGCCTTGCCGTCGCGCACCGCCCGGAGAACACCGGCCTCGGTTTGCGCCTGCAGCAGCGGAGTCTCGGCGCCAAAATACGCTCGCGCCAAGTTAAGATAGGCAAGGCCGGTTTCGAGCGGCGCTGGCACATAGACAGAGACCACGAATTTACCCTCGACGCCGAGAGAGGCCGAGATGATCTCGCGCCAAATACGCACCGCTACGGGGAACGGAAAACGACCCTCATGGCGCGCGGCTAGGCGGCGCATGATTTGCGCCTCGCGCGCCGGGCGATAGGGCACCCCCCGTGATTGGCTTTTCTCTTCGCCGATATTGTGCGCCACATCGATGCGGCGCATCAGAAGATCGTGGATACGATCATCGATCTTATCGATCTGGCGGCGAAGAGAATTGAGGGAAGGCTCCCTCTTTTTCGAATCGGCCATAAGTCCGCGCGGCGATGAATTGGAAAGAAGAAGTGGTAGTCCAAGCGGGAAACAAAATCAAAGAAAACATTGAAAGCGACGCAGTGTCGCCGGCTCAGGATGTGCCCCCGGCGCTGAGGTCGTACCGATCAATGAGAGAACCTTGGGTAATCCCGGCATGAAGTGCAAGCAAGATAAGGCGGGCATCCAGACTATCCCCGACTTCGAGCGCTGCCTCCAAGCGCGCTTCGAGGAGCCGCGCTGCGCTCCGCCCCTTTTCCTCATGAAATCCCTGGTCTCCTAGGATGCAATAGGTAAGCATTTCCGCCGCCAGCGCGCAGGCCGTGGGATCGGGGCTCGACCCGTAGCCCGCTTCTGTGAGCAATTTGAGCGTCGCAATCTTCACCGCATCCGGCACGAGGGCAGGATGCAGGCCGGTCGCGCGCAGGGCATCGTCAAGCCGCCGCACCTCGCGTGAGCGTCCAAATATTGCTGAAAAGCCGAACATGGCGATACGCTACCACCGCCCCTGCCGCTCACCAAACCCGCGCGGCAGCCGGTTCCTCATCCGCGACAAGGTATCTGGCTCTGGTACGGGGATTATTTCTTGTTGGCGAATGGGATAGCGGAGCGCAATATCCCGGCCGTGGCGGAAACACTCCAAATCGGCAACAGAATACGGCAAAATGACGGATCGCCAGTCTAACGCGATGGAATTCGAGCCAGCTAACTCGCCCGACGGGTTCCGCGTGGAACTCGGGCGGGACAAGCCGTTGCGTCTGGATTCAGAGGGCGAGCTCGGGCCGTTTTCTACGGCCTATCAAACGTACGGCGCCCTCAACGCCGATAAATCCAACGCGATTCTCGTCTGTCATGCCTTGACCGGTGATCAATTCGTTCTCGGGCCGCATCCGACCAGCGGGCGCAGTGGCTGGTGGGAGCACATGGTTGGCCCAGGAAAGACGCTCGATACGGAGCGTTATTATGTGATCTGCGCCAATGTGCTGGGCGGCTGCATGGGAACCGCCGGGCCGCAGGAAATAAATCCCAAGACGGGTAAAAGCTACGGTCTGGAGTTTCCGGTCATCACCATCAAGGACATGGTCGAGGCGCAAGCGATGCTGCTCGATTATCTCGAAATCGATCAGCTGTTCAGCGTTATCGGCGGCTCCATGGGCGGCATGCAGGTGTTGCAATGGGCAGTGAGCCATCCCCAGCGCTGTTTTACCGCCATTCCGATCGCCGCGGCGGCGCGACACTCAGCGCAGAATATCGCCTTTCACGAGGTCGGCAGGCAAGCGATCATGGCCGATCCGGAATGGTCCGAGGGCGGCTACCTCGCCGGCGATAGTTTTCCGGTGCGTGGCCTTGCCGTGGCGCGCATGGCGGGACATATCACCTATCTGTCCGAGGCCGCGCTGCACCGCAAATTTGGCCGTGCTCTGCAGGACCGGTCGAAGGTCAGCTATGGCTTCGATGCGGATTTTCAGGTCGAGAGCTATTTGCGCCATCAAGGAATCAGTTTCGTTGAACGCTTTGATGCCAATTCCTATCTCTACATTACCCGGGCAATGGATTATTTCGATCTTGCGGCTGAGCATGGCGGTATTCTCGCCAATGCGTTCCAGGGCGTTGAATCGCGGTTCTGCTTGATCTCCTTTACCAGCGATTGGCTTTACCCGACGTCGGAAAGCCGGGACGTAGTACGGGCGCTCAACGCGGTCGCCGCCAATGTCAGCTTCGTGGAGATTGAAAGCGACAAAGGCCATGACGCGTTTCTTCTGGATGAGCCGAAAATGTTTGAAACTTTGGGCGGCTTTCTCAGTGGCGCGGCAAAGCTGCGCGGCCTGAAGAGTAAATGACCAAGTCACGGAGCTTTGCCGCCGGAATAGATCGCCCAGACCTTGCGCTTATCGCCGAAATGGTAGCGCCTGGCACCCGCGTTCTCGATGTCGGCTGCGGTGACGGCTTGCTGTTGGAGCTGTTGAGCCGGGAGAAAGATGTCGACGGCCGCGGGGTGGAGATTAGCCAAGAAGGCGTGGCAGCCTGCGTCAGCCGCGGCCTTTCGGTCATTCAGGGCAACGCCGAAACCGATCTTTATCACTATCCCGACGGCGCTTTTGACTATGTCATTCTCAGCCTGACTCTCCCGGCGCTTCACCAGCCGCGCGAGATCCTGCTCGAACTGCTGCGCGTCGGGCGGCGCGCCATCGTCTCGATTCCCAATTCGGGGTTTTGGCGCCACCGCCTGCACTTACTGTTCAGTGGCCGCATACCGGACATGGGCGCGCGCGCCACAGAATGGTTCGACACACCCAATTTACACCCCTGCACCATTCGTGATTTCGTGATGTTGTGCCGAACGCTCGGCATCGTTATCGAGCGCCGCGCGCAACTCGACGCCAGAGGCCGGGCGAACCGCTTTCATGGCACCGGGGCGTTCGCCAACTTGTTTGGCGAGCAGGCGGTCTTTCTTCTGTCGATGAAACGCTAGCGCTATTAATTAATATCCATACAGCCGCCCGGCGTTCGAGCATTTCGGGCGCTGGCGGGCACCGCACTGGCGCGCATCCGGACCCCGGTTCTCCGCCGCGCACGTCTGCCCACGGGCCGAGCTGCGTATATTTCCTTTTCGGCTTCGATCAGCAGCACGCCACCGAACGGCCTGGCGAGACGCTGCCCCAGCTTTAGCCACAAGCCGGACGTTCTCAGCACCAGGCGCGAGCGACTGGGCGGCACGTAAAGCGTCATTTTTTGCCGCAGCGGAACGAAGCCATGATCGCGTAACAGGCGCGTCAGTTGCCCGCCGGTAAACGGGTGGCCGTGTCCAAACGGCGTGCGCTCCATTCTCGCCCACAACCCGCGCCGGTTGGGAACCACCGCCAGCAAGCGACCGTGCGGACGAAGCACCCGCCAAACTTCGTCCATCATCGGATGAAGCTCCTCGCTCAGTTCGAGCGCATGAAGCAACAGGATTCGATCCATCGAATTGTCGGCCAGAGGCAATTCGGATTCTTCCGCCACCGCGACCAAACGATTTGCCTCGCGCGGCCAGGCAATAACGCCCTGGCTGGCCGGCATCAGCGCCACCACACGCTCCGCCTCTTCGCGGTAAATGCCAAGACAGGGTGTGGCGAAGCCCAAGCCGAGCAGAGCTTCGCCGGCGAGCGTCGGCCACATGGCACGAATGGCGTGGCGAATAACGCGGCGCGCGTTCTGGCCGCGCCGCGTCGCGTAAAATTCTTTTAGCTCGAGAACATGAGGGCGCATAAGGCCGGATTATAACACGCTAAGTGCGGACGAATCGCGCTCTGGTATCGTGCTATTTTAAGGCCCATAGAGTTGGTCGATTACGGATTCGTGGGAGTTGAAGGTTTTGAGAGTTTCAGCGCAAGAAGTTATTGAAATGCTGGCGCTTGCGCCGCACCCAGAAGGTGGGCATTACCGCGAAACTTGGCGCGACCAAGTGCCGCAAGGGGAACGCGGCGCCGGCTCGGCAATCTATTATTTGCTGGGCGCCGGCGAGCGCTCGCATTGGCACCACGTCGATGCGGCAGAGATCTGGCATTACTACGGCGGCGCCGGCCTGGCGCTTTCCCTGAGCACCGGTACGGGCACGACCGAGCAGGTCCGCCTCGGCGCGGATTTGGCCGCAGGCGAGCGCCCGCAAGCGATCGTGCCTAAGGGCGTCTGGCAAAGCGCCGCCACCCTTGGTGATTGGACGCTGGTCGGCTGCACGGTCTCGCCGGCATTCGAATTCTCCGGCTTCGAGCTGGCGCCGCCCGCCTGGGAGCCTTCCGGCTGAAAGACGGTCTTGGCGCCGGCGCTCAATACATGTGGGTGCCGCCGTTCAGGGTGATGGTTGAGCCCGTCGTCCAAGCCGATTTTTCGTCGACTAGAAAGACCACCGCATGGCCGATTTCATCTTCCGTGCCGAGCCGGTGGATTGGAGATTTTTCAATGATCTTATTCATAATCCGCTCGGGCATCTCGCGCATGAGATAGGTATCGACATAACCCGGCGCGATGGTATTGACCGTGATGCCGTGTTTGGCGCCTTCCAGCGCGAGCGCTTTGGTGAATCCATGCATGCCCGCCTTGGCAGCGACGTAATTGACTTGGTTGAGCTGGCCAGCCTGCCCATTCATTGAACCGATATTGACGATGCGGCCCCATTTCTGCGCCATCATGCCCGAATAGACCTGCTGGCTCATATGAAACACTGAATCCAAATTGACGCGCACCACGCGGTGCCACTGCGCCTCATCCATGTTCTCGAATTTACTGTCCGACACCGTGCCGGCATTATTGATCAATATATCGACCGGCCCGTGCGCGCTGCGCACCTCGTCCACGCCCGCACGGCACGCGGCGAAATCGCCGACATCCCACTTGAACACCGGGATACCGCTTTCCGCGGCGAAACTCTCGGCGACCGCGTCGGCGCTGTGATAATTCACCACCACCCGGTAGCCCGCATTCTTTAGGGATCGGGCGATGCCCGCCCCGATTCCCCTGGTTCCACCGGTGATCAATGCCAAGCGCGGCATAATTTCATCCTCATTCAATTTCGTTTCGTGGGGGCGGGCCGGTGTCCGGCCGCTAATACATGTGGTGGCCGCCATTCACCGAAATCGTCGAACCGGTGATGAAGTCGGCGTCATCGGCGACCAGGAATTTTACCGTGCGCGCGATATCGCCGGCGCGGCCGAGCCGGCCGACCGGAATGCTGGCAACGATCTTTTCCAGCACGTTCTCCGGCACCGCGCGCACCATGTCGGTATCGACATATCCGGGCGCCACCGCGTTGACGGTAATGCCAGCCCTGGCGCCTTCTTGCGCCAACGCCTTGGTAAAGCCGTGAATGCCCGATTTGGCGGCGGCATAATTAACTTGGCCATATTGCCCGGCCTGGCCGTTGATCGAACCGATATTGACGATTCTGCCAAACTTGCGGGCGCGCATGGATTCGATGACTGAACGGCACATGTTGAAACAGGAACCGAGATTGGTGTCGAGAACGTCTTGCCATTGTTCTTGCGCCATCCGTTGCAGGGTGGCGTCGCGCGTGATTCCGGCATTGTTGACGAGGATTTCGACCGCGCCGATTTCTGTTGCGATGCGGGCGACGCCGTTCTGGCATTGTTGGAAATCGCCGACATCCCATTTATAGACCGCGACGCCGCTTTTTTTATGGAACGCCTCGGCCGCCGCATCGTCGCGCGCGTAAACCGCGGCCACCCGATAGCCTTCATCTTGTAGCGCGATTGAAATTGCCGCGCCGATTCCGCGTGTGCCGCCGGTGACGACCGCGACTCTTGCCATGTCTAGCTCCTGTTAGAATTTTCGCCGACAGATATGGCGTGCCGGGCGGTCGAATGCAAGCCAATGCCGGCCGGGCCTTGGCTCTAATGTCGTGATGGGTGCGCTTTGATCCACGCGGCGAGCGGGCGCCACAAGCCGCGTTTGGCGCGTGGACTCGCGATCATGCCGATATGGCCGAGCGCCGGGCGCCAGGTTTCCACTGATGGTATGAGCGCGCTCAAAGGCTCCGCCGATTCGGGTGGTACGATGCGGTCGCGCCGCGGCACAATATTCAGCACCGACTGAACCAAGCGCTGTGGGTGAATCGCCTTTCCTGCAACATGCCAGCGCCCATGCGCCGTGTCATTTGCGCCGTACCAGCCGAGCAGGCATTCGCGGGCAACGCCGCCGGAAAGATCAACGCCATCGTTCAGCCAGTCCTCGAGCGCGACGAAATTGCGCGCCGCTGCACAGTTCGGCGCAAGCTTGGCGAAATGGCTGAACTTGCGCGCCGCCAAAAGCGGGTCCAACGCGGCAAACAGAGCCTGGATGACATCGACCGGTAATGCCCCCATAGCGGCGAGGATTGTCTCGAGCGGAAGATTGAGGGCATTGATAATGTCGCCCTGCGAGCCGGTATGGAAATCCCACGGCGTCGCCATCAGCACCAGCGACGAAATATCGGACGGTCTCGCCAGGGCAGCCGGCATGACCAACAGGCCGCCCATGCAATAGCCGGCGAGCACGACGGGCTGCCCCGCAGCGCTGAGCGCCGCGTCGAGCGCCGCATTGAGCCGCCCGGCAATATAGTCGTCGAGTCCGAAGTCACGCTCGTCACCAACCGGCTCACCCCAATCGAGGAGCATCGGGCGTATGCCGGACGCGGCCAGATAGCGCATGAGGCTGCGATCCCGCGACAGATCGAGAATATAGGCCCGGTTTATAAGCGAGGGCACGAACACCACGGTCGGCGCGCGGCTGTCTACCGCGCCGGAGCCGCCGGTGCCGCCGGTGCCATAGTCCAATAAGCGGCTCGAACCCTGGTGCCACAGCACGCCAGGCGCGTCGCTGGCCGACTCTAGTCCACGGCGATAAGGGTGTTGGCGATAACCTTCGATACCGGCGAGAAAATCCGCCATGCGGCGCTGAATTTCGCCGTTTATTGCTCCAGCGAGGGCTTCAGGTTCGTGATTTGCCAGGGCGCTTGCGAGCGCTTCCGCTTCCGGCGCCAGTTGCTTGTTCCAACTGAGCGAGCCGTTTCTCGCATGCGGCAACACGGCGAGAGAGCTCATCCAACTCGCTGCCGCGCTGCCGAGATGCAGCGTCAGTGGGCGCGGCCCGTGTCGCGGTTCCGGTTGGTGTTGCGTCTCCGCTGCTGTCATTTGCAGTCCCGTTTTCATCCGCGCCGCCGCCCGCACCGGTTGCCTGTGTGCCGAATTTGGCAAATGCCGCCATCATCTCGCTCAACGCCGGGTCGGCGGACATGACTTCCAGTTGGCGTTGCCACAAATCGACGAATTGCGAGGCGAGCGCCTGAAGCTCGTTTTCGTTTCTGCTTGACGATCCGCTGCCGCCGCCGTGCTCATCCATAGCCGTAATATAACCTAATCTTGCCTACCGGTCTGCCCCGGGCCTGTCATTCGTCAGCCATGACTAGCCAACTATGACCTGTTCGCCATGATTTGCCCGCAATGCCGCGCCGCAACATTAAATTGCGCAACGCAGCAATTGCTGCCAAACTATTGCGATCTTCGATAATGGCCCGGTTGGCCGTGGCAGGCGAGTGCATGACAGAAGATAATTCATCCGGCGGCGCAAATGGCGAGCCGGTGATCATTAAGAAATACGCGAACCGTAGGCTCTACAACACTGCGACTAGCAGTTACGTCACCCTCGATCATCTCTGTCAGATGGTTAAGGACGGGACGGAATTTATCGTGCGTGACGCCAAATCGGGTGAAGACATCACCCATCAAGTACTGACGCAAATCATTGTCGAAGAGGAATCCAAGGGACAAAGCCTGTTGCCGATCGGGTTTTTACGCCAGCTCATTCGCCTTTATGACGATTCGATGCATTCCGTCGTGCCTCGCTATCTTGAACTGACTATGGAAAATTTCAGCCATAATCAGGAACGCATGCGTTCGCGCATAGAGGGCGCATTTGGTGGCGTATTTCCGATGGCTGAATTCGAGGAAATGGGGCGCCAAAACATGGCGGCCTTTCAAAAGGCGCTCAACATGTTCTCCCCGCTCGGCGCCAGCGCAGGTGCAAGTGAGTCTCGCGCCGCCAAACCGCCACCGCCCTCGCCCGAAACGACCGAACCGCCGCAGCACAAAGCTGGCAACAGCGATGAAATTTCCCTCCTAAAGGGCCAGTTGGACAGTATGCAGGCGCAACTGAACGATCTTGCTCGCAAGACGGGCCGGGGATAATAGGCGATCTCGCCACGCGCATAGCGGGCGCGCCGTACTTCCGGTAATTCTGACTTTAGTGGCGGGTGACAAGGCTGATCACCTTGCCGCCGGCCGGTAGGATTGGCCGCCGCCGTTCTGACGCTTCAAATTGCTCCGTGGTCGCGCTTTTGGGGACCACCTGAAGCGCCGGCGCATTTGGATTCCAGGGCTTGTGCGCGCTGGGTGCGCCGAAAAAATAACCCTGCATATAGGTTACGCCGTAGCGCCCCAGAACTTCAGCGACGCGTTCTGTTTCGACACATTCCGCCACCGTTTCCAGCCCAAGACCGCTGGCAAAAGATTGCAGGGTTTCGACAAACAATTGGGAGTTTGCGTTTTCGGCGATCGATTTGACGAAAGAACCATCGATCTTGACGATATCGACTGAGAGTTCCTGGAGATGGCGGAACGACGTATAGCCGGCGCCGAAATCGTCGAGCGCCACGCGGCACCCCATTTCCTTCAGTGCGGCAATAAATCTTTTCGTTTCACGCATGTCATGCAGTGCCGTGGTTTCGGTGATCTCGACCACCAGGCGGTGAGCGATCTCCTCACGTTCCTTGACCTGGGCCGTCAGTGCCCGAAGCCATGAAGGATCCGTTGTCGACAGGCTAGATATATTGAGCGCCAGGCAAACATTAGGGCTTTCGCTCAACTCGCTAACCACGGCGTCGAGAACGAATCGGTCGATAGAGCGTATCAATCCCATTTTCTCGGCGACCGGGAGAAATTCGCCTGCCGGAAGCAATTCGCCGTCCTGGTCGAACATACGCAGCAGGCATTCATAGAATTTTGGCTGATGAAATTCCGCGTCGACAATGGGCTGAAAGTAGAGATGAAAGCTTTTGTTGCGGAGCGCGGTTTGCACCAAACCGGCGGCGACCAGATTATCGCGCAGATCGGCCATTTGCCGTTCGGAAAGATCGTACAGGCTGAAGCAACTGGCTCCGGAACGCCGGGCTTTTTCCAGCGAAATATCGGCCTTGGCCATGGCGTCGTACGACGTACGCACAATTTCCGGAAATTGCACGGCGCCAACGGAAGCGGTGACCGGTATATGGCCTTTGTCGGTTAAGACCGCGGATTCCTGTACTGCAAGCAGCAGTTTATCCGCCGCGGCCGAGACGTCTTGGCTGAGACAGCCGCTCAGAACGATGCCAAACTGGTCATGCGCGATGCGACCCACGACATCGCTAGCGCGCAGAGCGCGGTCGAGTTCGCGTGACACCGCAACGAGAGATTGTTCGGCGATCTCGCGGCCATAGGTGTCGTGGATGAGCGGCAAATTATCGATACCGAGCTGTAAATACGCGCCAGGCGAATCATAGCGCAGCGCATATTCGATCGCGTGTTCCAGAGATTCGCGCAGCCGGCCTCTATTATATTGTCCCGTCAGGTCGTCAAAATTGATGCTGCGGGCTGCGCGTACATCGCTCGGCCGCGATCGGTCGAGGCAGCGCAAGGTGCCAAGAATGCGAATCGGTTCGCCTTCTGGCGAACAAAAAAAACGGCCGCGGTCTTCGACCCACACAACCGATTGATCGCTGCGTCTGATTTCGTAGCTGCAGCTAAACCGCGCGCCATTCTGCGCGCGCTCCGTATGGGTGCGCCGCAATTCGCCAATGCAAGACGGGCTGATCCTCGACAGATACCGCTCAGCGTGACCGATCTCATCGCTGTCGCGAACACCCAGCACCTCGCAGGCGTTGCCCAACCATTCGATCGCGCCAGAGCGCAGATCCCAATCGTAGATTGCGTCGCCCGACGCCTCGAGGGCGTCGCTGACAATTTCAGAATTTGTCCGCTCGGTTTCCATGCCCTACCTGAGCAACCGTTCGAATTAGACCCCGCACTACGTTGGATATGCCTGGCACCGAGCTTTAGGAATTGACACCACACACCAACGCGTATTTCGAAGGTAAGCCGAATTGGTTTAACAAATGTTAATTCACAATATCAAAATATATGGCAATTACGGTTAATAAAAATTAACCATAATTGGTAATTAGTGAAATTTGTTAGGGTACTGAAATAAGTAACAAATTCTTCTAGTCTGAATTTTCCTGATTTTTATTTAAATTTTGTTAAGTTACTGTGTATAATACAGTATGATATCCACGGGTCGCATAAATAATAATTGCATAAAATGATACCGCTTCACGCATCGGCGCAGCACCTACGCAGTTTCAGACCCGTCGGCGGGAGCGATCTTGCCTTGCCCGCGGCGCATGCGCCGAAAACTGCGCGGACCGATCAACCCGTGCAAAAGATTCATCAGGTCGAGTTCCGGGCACAGGGCCGGCATGCGCCGCGTGACCGCCTCGGTCCGCCAGGGCAAGAGGTCGTCGTTGCGCAAGGTGCACATCCGACCCGCGCACCGGGTAATTTTTTTGAGCGCCTCTCACCGCCTGCTAAGTTCGGCGATTTCGCGCCCGCCGTGGCGCAGATCATCGCCCATGAAAGCGGGTTTCTGCGCGCTCAAATGCCGAATGAAATGCTTGCCTTTTCGCGTCATCTGCCTGCCGCGGCGTATCAAGCCACACTCGATCGTTCGCGCTTTTTCATGAGAGATGCCCTGCCGCTCAACGCCGCAGCATAAGCGCAGAATTTTCAAGTTTCCTCGTTCCCGACGCTCGGGCATATTGCGTTTGCCAACGTGCCGAGCAACGGGACCATCAAAAATGACCAACAGCACAACATTGGGCGAACTGTTGGCGCGCGGCGACACCGGCGCGCCGGCAATTCGCACACCTGGACGGGAGGCCTTGACTTACGGCGGCCTGCGCACGCTAAGCGCGACAACGCTGGGCGTTCTCAATGCCGCCGGGATTGGCCGCAATGACCGCATTGCCATCGTGCTGCCGAACGGGCCGGAGATGGCGACCGCCTTTATCTCGCTCGCCGCCTGCGCCACTGCGGCGCCGCTCAATCCGGCCTACAAGGCTGAAGAGTTTGAGTTTTATCTGTCCGATCTGAGCGCCAAGGCGGTGATCGTGCTGGACGGTGATGGATCGCCTGTCATCGAGGCAGCAGCAAAACTGAAGATTCCACTCATTCCCCTCACGCCGCAGCCAGTTGGTCCGGCGGGGGTATTTTCACTGGCGCCCGTTGCCGCCGCGCCGGTCGCAAATGGCGGGATGGCGGGACCCGATGATACGGCGCTCATCTTGCATACTTCCGGCACTACCTCGCGACCCAAGATTGTGCCGCTCAGCCACCGCAACGTCTGTGCATCAGCACGCAATATCTCAAGCTGGTTGAATTTGGGGGCTGAAGATTGCTGCCTTAATGTGATGCCGCTGTTCCACATTCATGGTCTCATCGCCGCGGTGCTGTCATCGCTCTACGCTGGCGCTGGCGTGGCCTGCACGCCGGGCTTCAATGCCCTTCAGTTTTTCTCCTGGATGGATGAAATCAAGCCCAGCTGGTACACGGCGGTGCCGACCATGCACCAGACGATCCTGGCGCGCGCCGGGCGCAATCGGGAAATAGTGGAGCGCAATCCGTTGCGCCTGATCCGCTCTTCCTCTTCGTCTCTGCCGGGTCCGGTAATGACTGAGCTGGAAGAGGTCTTCGGTGCACCGGTCATCGAATCCTATGGCATGACCGAAGCCGCCCATCAAATGGCGAGCAACCCGTTGCCGCCACGTGAACGCCGGCCGGGTTGCGTCGGCATCGCTGCCGGTCCCGAGATTGCCATCATGACGCCGGACGGTGAATTGCTGCCCCCCGGCAAGATCGGTGAGATCGTTATTCGCGGCGACAATGTGACCAAGGGTTATGAAAACAACGAAAAGGCAAACGCCGAGGCCTTTGCCCAGGGTTGGTTTCGCACTGGCGACCAGGGCCAGATGGACGAAGCCGGCTATCTCACCCTGACCGGCCGGCTCAAGGAGATCATCAACCGCGGCGGCGAGAAAATATCGCCGCGCGAAGTGGATGACGTCTTGATGACCCACCCGGCGATTGCCCAGGCCGTCGTGTTTGCCGTACCGCACGATAAGCTGGGCGAAGATGTCGCCGCCGCAATCGTGCTGCGCGAAGGCGCGGAAGCAAGTGAGCGCGACATTCGTGACTTTGCTGCCGAGCATCTTGCGCCTTTCAAAGTGCCGCGCAAAATCATTCTCCTGGATGAAATCCCCAAAGGGGCGACCGGCAAGTTGCAGCGGATAGGTTTGGCCGAAAAGCTCGGCCTGGTATCGTGAAACTCTGTATTTTCGGCGCCGGTGCCATCGGCGCCTATCTTGGCGTTGAACTGGCGCGCGGCGGCATTGACGTGTCGCTGATCGCCCGCGGCCCGCATCTGCAGGCGATGAAGAAAAACGGCGTCACGCTCCGAGTCGGCGATTCCGAGCATACCGAGCATCCCCGTTGCACCGACGATCCTGCCGAGCTCGGCCCACAAGATTTTGTCTTGGTCACGTTGAAGGCCCATTCAGTCGCCGGCGTTTGCGACGCCATGCAGCCGCTGCTCGGGCGCAATACTGCGGTGGTGACGGCGGTTAATGGCATTCCATGGTGGTATTTTCACAAATTGATAGGCCCATGGGCGGACCATCGCGTGACGGCGGTGGATCCAAATGGCACGCAATGGGATCGGATTGGCCCGCACCGCGCTATCGGCTGCGTCGTCTATCCGGCGGCGGAAATCACCGCCCCAGGTGTCGTTGAAGTGCAGCCCCATTTGAGCCAAAACCGGCTTCCCATCGGCGAGCCCGACGGCACCCGTTCGGAGCGCGCCAAGGCTCTCTCCCGGGCGCTTATCACGGCCGGCTTCAAGGCGCCGGTGCGGAGCGATATCCGCTCCGACATTTGGGTCAAATTATGGGGCAATTTGGCCTTCAATCCGATCAGCGCGCTGACGGGCTCGACGCTTGAGGACATCGCCGGCGACACCGAGACCCGCGCGCTGGCGCGGGCAATGATGGTCGAAGGCCAGGCCGTGGCGGAAAAGCTCGGCGCGCGTTTTGCCATCGATGTCGATCAGCGCATCAATGGCGCTGAGCAAGTTGGTTCCCACCGGACTTCAATGCTACAGGATCTCGCCTTGGACCGGCCGATGGAGATCGAAGCCCTGGTCGGCGCGGTGGCTGAACTTGGCCGCCTGGTTCGCATCCCGACGCCGACAATTGACGCCGTCTACGCCCTGGTACGCCGGCGCGCTATTGAGTCCGGCTGCTATCCGGGCTGAACGCTATTTGGCGGCAATCACTTCGATTTCGACCAACCATTGCGGCTTCGCCAAAGCAGGGACGACAATCGCGGTCGATGCGGGCCGGGCGTCAGCCATTACTTTTTTGCGTTCGGCAGCATAGGTCGGGAAGTTTTCTGCGCCGACAATGTAACCGGTGACCTTGACGATATCGTCGATACCCATGCCACCCTCCTTCAAGAGCGCCAGGACATTGGCCCAGGTCTGCGCCACCTGGTCTTCAAAGGATTCCGGCGTGCTGCCGTCCGGCGCTGCGCCCACTTGGCCTGCGGTAAACAGCCAGCGCTTATTGGGATCGACTTCGAGCGCTTGGCTATAGCTTTTGCCGAAGGCCTCGACGACGGTGTCGGGGTTGTGGCGTTTATGCATATCGTCCTCCCATTAAAAATAATTTCTGCAGGATGGTGCTAGAAGAACACTCTCAATAGCCCAACGCGCAACCATCTTTGCGCGGGTCTGAGCCGCCGATTAGGGTGCCCCGTTGCCAATCGATGTGAATCGCCTGGCCGCCGCCGAGCGGCACCGCGGCAGTTTCGACTTGATGGCCCAGTTCAGCCAGCGCTGCGGCGGTGGCTTGGCTGATGCCGTTTTCAACCGTCAACTCGTTCTCGTAATGGAAGGCGCGGGGCGCGTCGAGCGCCTCCTGCGGGTCCATGCCGAAATCAACAATGTTCGTCACGAAATGCGCATGTCCCGTGGCCTGGTAATGCCCGCCCATCACGCCGAACGGCATGATGGCGCGCTCGCCCTCCGCCAGCATCCCCGGAATAATGGTGTGCATCGGCCGCTTGCCCGGCGCGATATGGTTGGGGTGGTCACTGTCGAGCACGAAGCTGGCACCGCGGTTTTGCAGAATCACGCCGCTTTTCGGCGCACAAATCCCACTGCCGAAGGAATGAAATGTTGAGTTGATGAAAGAAATGGCGTTGCGCTCGCTATCAACAACGGTGAGGTAGACGGTGTCGCGATGCTCTGTTTCTCCGGCGGCCGGAAGCGCGGCCATGGCACTGTCGCGAGCGATAAGTCGGCGCAGGCCGTCGGCATAGCCGGGCGACAGTAAATGCGCGCTCGGCACATCGACGGCGTCCGGGTCGGCGATCAACACGGCGCGGTCGCGATAGGCAAGGCGTGTCGCCTCGGCCTCAAGATGAAGGCGCTCCCAGCCATGGGGGTCGAGCGCCGCTAGGTCATACCCCTGAAGAATATTGAGGATGATCAATGCTATGATGCCCTGGCCGTTGGGTGGGCATTCGAAAATCTCATAACCACGGTAATTGGTTTTGATTGGCTCGACATATTGCGCCCGATATTGGCCGAAATCTTCAGCCGTCATCAGGCTTCCCAAACCGCTTAGATGGGCAACGATGTCATCGCCGATCACGCCCTGATAAAATGCGTCGCGGCCATCCTTGGCGATCGCTTTCAGACTGTTCGCGAGTTCTGGCTGGCGATGAATTTCTCCTGCGACCGGCGCATGGCCGCCGGGAAGAAAGATGCGGCTGGCGGTAGGGCAGACAGATAATTTTTCCGTATTGGCGGCCCAATCCATCGAAACTCGTGGCGACACGGCATAGCCGTCCTCGGCAAAGCGGATTGCCGGTTGCAGCAATTCGGCAAAATCCTTGCTGCCATGATCGGCCAGAAGTTGCGACCAGGCGTCGACTGCACCGGGCACCGTCACGGCATGTGGGCTCTGATAGTCGATCTGGTTCAACCCCAACCCCTGCAACCGTTCAACGCTGGCCGCCTGGGGTGCTCGTCCGGAACCGTTGATGGCGATTGGTGGGATGCGGCCCTTGGGCGCATAAAGAGCAAAACAATCGCCGCCGATTCCGGTGGATTGCGGTTCGACAACGCCGAGAACGGCGCAGGCCGCAACCGCCGCGTCGACCGCATTGCCGCCTGCCTTGAGCACATCCAAGGCGGTGACTGTGGCCAGTGGCTGCGAGGTCGCCGCCATGCCGTTGATGCCATGCGCGGTGGAGCGCCCGGGTAACTGAAAATTCCGCATAGGGGGCCTCTCGTTCTCAAGCCGAGCCATCATGCACGGCAAGAATGGCATTGCAACGGTCGGAACGAAGCCGCGGCCAATCCACATCGATTGCCGCGCACGGAGAATTTATCTCTGGTTTGTGGTAGATTATATTAGCTTGGCGATGACGGCCTCACGGTGCTTTGGCGGGTACAGGGGTGGTTTGACAACAATGGGAGAAAGCCAGTGTGGCGATCAGGAAAACTCATCTTCTATGCTCTTGCGGCATCGCTTGCGATTTTTTTGGCCGTGGCGTCACCTGCCCGGGCCGACCAACCGCAGCGCGGGCAGTGTCAAGGGAAACCGTCTTGAGCTGGTGAGGCGCGTTTT